>JAGLSB010000756.1 GCA_023135955.1 Bacteroidales bacterium
GTGAAAAATTTGTTCGGGAAAGTGTAATTAGTCCATTTTTCGGAATGTGGCTTTCTTCCTTTATTATTATCCCGTTGAGCATTTTCTTGTCTTATAAAGCATCTCGAGATTCTGTAATTATGAATCTTGAAACATATTTTGCTTTCTTTAAGAAAATTGGCAAATTCGTGAAAAGTGCATTCAGTGAGGCTTGGGAAGATAAAAAATAAGATTATTTGAGTTAAAATTATTATTTAGCAATTATAACACTTTACCATACTTTAATTCAAATAAGTTCTAACTCAATATAAGGAATCAATGAAAATTCTCATACTATCATCTAAGGTTCCCTTTCCCAAAAAAGACGGTGGCGCAATAGCAACGCTAAATCTAGCAGAAGGTCTGTCCGATGTCGGCCACAAAATCTTAATGCTTTGTCTGAATACAAAAAAACATTCATTTGATATAAAAAATATAGATAAATCCTTAACAAAAAAAATTCAGTTTCTGGCAGTTAATCACGATACCGGAATAAAACCACTTAACCTATTAATAAATTTTCTGTTCTCTAAAGAGCCATATAATGCCAGGCGTTTTTATTCTAAGGAATATGAGGAATTATTAATACAAATTTTAAAAAAAGAGAAACCGGATTATATTCAACTTGAAGGACCTTATATGGGTTATTATATCCCTGCTATCAGGGAATATTCTGATTCTAAAATTTCATTAAGGGCTCACAATGTTGAAAACGAAATATGGAAAAGGAAACAACAAAAAACCAGGAATCCCTCTATTAAATATTATTTAAACAAGCTTTCCTTTCGGATTGAAAAACTGGAGAAAAAGATATTAAAATCCTGTGATGTTTTAGTATCAATTTCAGATAAAGACAGAGATAAGCTGTTAAAATTATCTTACATCCCTTCTATTACTATTCCTACAGGATTAAATCCGCAAAACTATCCAATTCCAAGGCAGCCCGAATTTCCAAGTCTGTTTTTTATTGGAGCACTAGATTGGATGCCTAATCAGGAAGGTATTATATGGTTTATTGATGAAGTCTTTATTAAGCTAAGACAGAATTTGCCATCAATTGAACTTCATGTGGCCGGAAGAAATGCACCCGAATGGCTTGCCAGGAAATTACTTTCACATAAAGAGACTGGGATTATTTATCACGGGGAAGTTGATGATGCCTATGAGTTTATGAACAAATATGCAATATTCGTGTCTCCACTTTTCACAGGTAGTGGAATACGAATAAAAATTCTGGAAGGTATGATGATGAAAAGAGCTGTTATTGCAACTACGATAGCGGTTGAAGGAATTCCGGCAAGCAATAAGAAAAATATATTCATTTGTGATGATTCTGAAGAAATGAAAGGTATTATCATTGATCTATGCAATAACAAAGAAAAATACGATCAATTAGCTGGGCAATCGAGACAATTCATTATCGAAAATTTTAATACCTTAGCAACAGCTAAAACATTAAGCGACTTTTACAGAACGAATCGACCATGATTCTAATTATACTCTTCTGGATATCAATATTTCTACTATTTCATTCTTATGTATTGTATCCCCTGATTTTAAAGGTTCTTGCAAGAAATAAGAAAGAAAATAGCCTGATTTTTAAAACTGATGATGACCTCCCCTTCATTTCAATAATAATAGCTGCCCATAATGAAGAAAAGGTTATAGTGGAAAAAATACAAAGTATCTATTTTACCCTTTACCCATTATGTAAATTTGAAGTTCTTGTAGGGTCAGATGCCTCTACTGATGGCACAAATAGGATCTGCAAAGTTTACACACAAAATTATGAAGGATTTAGTTTTTTCCCTTTTGAAAGAAGGCAAGGGAAACCTTCCATAGTTAATCAATTAGTAAAACAAGCAAAAGGTGAAATCTTAATTCTAACAGATGCCAAAGTTTTTTTTAATAGAAATACATTGTTTGAGCTAGTGAAGCATTTTAAGAACAAGGAAATTCATATTGTGGGAGGAAGCATCCATAATAAAAAACAGAAAAAAGATGGAATTTCCATTCAGGAAAAGGCTTTCATGAGCAGGGAAATCAAGATGAAAGATCTTGAAGGGAAAATATGGGGTAAAACTATGGGAATATATGGAGCAGTATACGGAATTCGGAAGTCTTCATATCATCCTGTTCCTCAAAACTTCTCTGTCGATGATTTTTTTATCACTATGAAAGTTCTTGAAAAAGGGAAAAAAGTCATTATGAATACTTCAGCAATTAGCAATGAAGATGTTCCCAATCTGATAAAAACTGAATTCAAAAGAAAAATTCGAATATCGGCAGGAAATTTTCAGAATTCATTCTATTTTTCCAGGTTGGTTATTAAACCCTGGACATCCCTTTCATTTGTATTCTTCTCTCATAAAATTATCCGTTGGATTGGACCATTTCTTCTTCTGTTCAGTATTACGAGTGTTACTATTCTTAGCAATAAGTCTGATTTCTACTTCTATTTATTTGTATTGCAAAACATATTGTTAATTATTCCTTTATTAGATATTATTTTGAGGAAATTCAATATGCATATTGTACTTTTGCGATTCATTACGCATTTCACAGCTATGAATATTGCACTATTGTTTGGCTTTTTCAAGTATATTTTTGGCGTAAAAACAAATATCTGGCAACCTACAAAAAGATAAATTTTGGAAGA
>JAGLSB010000757.1 GCA_023135955.1 Bacteroidales bacterium
CGCACACTGGACTGGTTGCTGGTTATTGTGTGGTGGTTATTGTGTGGTGGGATTCTTCCCAGTAACCAGCAACTAGCACCCAGCAACTCTTTACTATTAAAACAATCCATATATTGACTGTTCATTTGTGTTACAATATATTGAGGAATACAAATTAAATGCAGGTTTATTTGTCTCAAATTTTCTTTCCAGATGCAAGACAGGAGCTCCTTCTTTTAGATGCAAATATGAAGCTATTGTCTTTGTTGCCAAAATTGCCTTTATTCGCTGCTCGCCACCTTTCACTTCAATCTGATATACTGATCTGAGCACATCGAACAAAGATTTATTTTCAAGATTCCTTGATGTAAATCTAGGCAAATTAATGTTTGGAATATAATTCACATCATAAAAAATAGGAGCTTCATTAAAAAACCTGATTCTTTCCATATAAATACATCCTGAACTCAATTCAAGCTCTGATAATTGAAAGATAAAATCATCCTCCCAAGGCTGGACTTTTGGCTTAATAATAAACTCAGATCTGAGATTTTTACTACCAAGAGCAGAAGTTGTTCCTGAAATAGATAAAATACCAACTCCTTTGGGCAGCTTATGGACAATACTTCCTTTTCCCTGATGCTTTTTTATGAAACCTTGGTTTACAAGAGAATCGAGAGCATGCCTGACTGTTGGTCGAGTTAAACTGTGCACTTTACATAAGTCATTCTCAGAAGGTAGGATATCTCCTTCCTTGTATACTCCATCCACAATTTGCTTTCTGATAAGCTCGTATAGGATTTTATATTGTGGGATTCTGGGTTTCATTATTTTCTTTTCAGAAATAAAGATAATTATTTTCAGGATAAAAATACTTAATTCTACTTGTTATTACAAGTTAATTATTATATTTTTGCTGAATATTTGATGTATTTTCATATATAATCAACATTCTAAGAGCTTATTACTTGATAAACATATTATTACAAGTTTATCAAAATGAAACAATAAATTAATTTATATGGCTGAAGCAGTATCAATGCCCAGGCAAGGGCAATCGGTTGAAACTTGTATAATTACCATCTGGTATAAACAAGTTGGCGATGAAATATCGGAGGGCGATTTGTTATTTTCTTATGAAACAGATAAAGCAGCATTCGATGAAGAAGCAAAATCAAGTGGAATTCTACTTGAAAAGTTTTTTAATGAAGGAGATGAAGTACCAGTACTGGCGAATATTGCAGTAATAGGGAAAAAGGGTGAAGACATATCTTTCTTTAAAGGAATAGATCAGAAAAGTTCTGAAGCTGATGTAAAAGAGACTTCTATAGATATCCTTCCAAAATCGGAACCGCCACCAGGCCCAGAGAAAAAAAGTATTAGGAAAGGTAAAATCAGAATCTCGCCCAAGGCTCGTAAAATGGCAGAAACCAATAATCTAGATATCTCCGAAATTAATGGAAGTGGGCCTAATGAGAGAATTATAGCACAGGATATAGAAAAGATTATGAGTACTCCTTCTTCTACGGATTATTCAAAAAAAGATAGCGTACTGACATTTACAAATGATTCAAGCTTAGAGAAATTATCCAATATCAGGAAAATAATTGCATCAAAAATGGTTGATTCGCTTCGGAATTCAGCTCAATTAACTCATCATATCAGTGCAGATGCACGAAAGATTTTAAATCTCCGAAAAGAAATAAAAATAAAAGTTCAGGAGGGAAGTGCAGTAAATATCACATTAAATGATATTGTTTGCTTTGCCCTCATTAAAACCTTGAAGCAAAGACCGGAAATGAATGTGCATTTCCATGGAGATAAGATAAGAAAATTTCAAAAAGTACATCTGGGGATTGCAGTAGATACTGAAAGAGGCCTTATGGTACCGGCATTAAAAAATGCAGACGATTATAGTTTACAGGGACTTTCAATTCATATTAAGAAGCTGGCTGAAGATTGTCGAACAAACAAAATCGATCCAATGCTTCTCCAAAGTGAGGAAGGTAGCTTTACGGTTTCTAACCTGGGAAGCTATGGAATTGAAATGTTCACACCTGTATTGAATCTTCCGCAAATAGGAATTCTGGGTGTCAACACAATTAGTTATCAGGCAAGAGATATTGGTGATGGAACAATTGGTTTTATTCCTGTTATCGGTCTGTCCTTAACTTATGACCATAGAGCTATTGATGGTGCCCCTGCTTCTCTTTTCCTGAAAGAATTAAAAGACATTATAGAAAATTTAGATATAGAATTGTAAGCAATAATAATATTAATAATAATAAGAATGCCAAAATCACAATTTATAAATCCGGAAGAAATTAGAAAAAAATCAGAAATAAGATTTAATTCTATTCCCGTAAATCATTACCAAAAGAGTTTAAGTGCTGAAAGATCCAGTTATTCTGATGAGCAGCTAAAGAAAATTTATTTTGACATGCTGGTTATCAGGGAATTTGAAACTATGCTTAACCGGATTAAAACCGAAGGTGAATATCAGCAAATAAAGTACAATCACCCGGGTCCGGCTCATCTTTCCATCGGACAGGAAGCCGCAGCAGTTGGAATGGCTTATAATCTGGGTGTTGATGATTACATATTCGGATCGCACCGTTCACACGGGGAAATCCTTGCAAAAGGTCTCAGTGCTATTCAAAAGCTTGATGATAAGTCCTTACTTAAAATTATGCAGGAATATTTCGATGGAAGAATCTTGAAAATTGTTGAAAAAGATTTTAAAGGAACAACAAAAGAATTAGCAATCAATTTTCTTCTCTACGGTACTCTTGCCGAAATTTTCGCGAAAGAAACAGGCTTTAATAAAGGTCTGGGAGGATCTATGCACGCATTCTTCACTCCTTTTGGTGTTTATCCTAATAATGCAATAGTTGGCGGATCGGGAGATATTAGTGTGGGAGCTGCATTGTTTAAGAAAGCAAAT
>JAGLSB010000758.1 GCA_023135955.1 Bacteroidales bacterium
ACCTTAACTTTTTAGCTGAAGTGTCTGAAAGATTAAAAATTCATCTAGGATATTCTGGACATATGAGGAAAATATACACAATGCGTATACACGTACGTTGTGCGTCATTTTGGAAGGACATAATGAAAATAATAAGTTATATATTAATTTTAATTGCCTTGTTTTCTTGTCAAAGGAATAAGTATGATTTCGAGAGAAAAAAGTTAATTATTAACAACCAACAGTTTGAGATCCTCACTGCATATCAAATCTTTGACTACTATGCCGAAAAAAAAACAAGCTACTTGCAAAATGTATTCAATAAAATTGAGAATGAGTTTAAACATAATTCCGAATATCCCTTTCTTCTTGAGACTATAGAAAAAGAAATAAAACCTGATGAAAATCTGCAAGAGGAACTTGAATTACTAAAAGACATTGATTTCAAACAAATCGTAGATTTTGCTTTCCAGCTAATAACAAAAGAACTACCCGGACCAGACACAAAAATTCTTTTCATTCCAATAAACCCAGAATATAGAGAATTTTATAAGAAATATGGAATTGGAATTCATGCAATCACTATAGGAACCGGAAAAATAATAGTATCAATAGACCCGACTTTTAATAATTGGGTACAACAATTGCCCTATGTATTGGCACATGAATATCATCATAGTGTATGGACTTCAAGGAATTTTACAACTGCTGATTTTACACCTTTAGAGTATCTTGTTTTTGAAGGAAAGGCAGATTCATTTGCCAAGGAACTGTACCCAAATATTAATATTTTCTATATAAATATGTTGACTGAAAAAAAGGAGAAAAGGGTTTGGAATTTAATATCGCCTGAATTGAATAAGCGTAAATCAGAAATGAATGATAATATGATGATAGGGACTGATGAAATACCAGTTTGCAGTGGCTATACAATTGGATTTAATATTCTCGAAGCCTTTAAAAAAAATAATCCTCAAATAAATGATAAAGAATTAATTGATATTACAGCAGAGCAGATTCTGCTTTTAAGTAAATACGATAAAAAATAAAACGAACGCACAACAATGTATATAAAAAATAAGCGAGATAGTAGTAAGATTAAGGCTCGTAACCTGTTTCAACTTCCTTGTAACTTGAAAGATTTGTGCTTCGAAATCGCTTACTTTTCATATACTCACCGTTGGGGCACAATGAAAGAAATACTTTGATTAATTAAAAAATAGAATGGAAAAACTATTAACCACATTTGGAGCCTTAGCAGTATTTATTGTTAATACATATTTAGCTCAAAATCCTTTTATCACACATATATACACCGCAGATCCATCTGCAAGGGTTTTCAATGACACATTATTTGTCTATTCATCACATGATCAGGACACTGCTACATGGTTTAATATGATTGATTGGCATGTATTTTCAACAGTTGATATGAAAAATTGGACTGATCATGGTGTGGCTTTTTCAGTTGATGATTTATTATGGGCTTCAAAATATGCATGGGCTCCAGATTGTGAGTATTATAACGGCAAATATTATTTCTACTACCCAGTAGAAAAGGATTATATAGGAGTCGCTGTTAGTGATAAACCTTACGGGAAATTCAAAGACCCTCTCGGGAAACCTCTAATTACAAGACAAACACCAGGCGTTGTAAATGATCGTTACCTGATAGATCCAACTATATTTATTGATGACGACAATACACCTTATCTGATCTTTGGAATGAATGATGTCAACATCGTGAAACTTAATAAAGACATGATTTCATTTTATGATGCGGTGATGATAATTAAAGGAGTGGACAATTTTTTTGAAGCTGTTTGGCTGCATAGATATAATGGTAAATACTACTTATCTTATTCAAGCAAATTTTCAGAAGGAAAAGGAAAGATTTTATATGGTATGAGTGATAATCCTTACGGACCTTTTGAATATAAAGGTGTTATCCTTGATGAAGTTAATAGCGGAACAAATCACCATTCAATTGTTGAATACAACGGGCAATGGTACTTGTTTTATCATAATTCAGATTTGTATTTTAATAATAATCCTGAGGCTGAGCCTATTTTGAATTGGAAAGGAGCAAATCCATTTCGAAGGTCTATTTGTGTCGATTATTTGTACTATAATAACGATGGAACCATTCAGCAAGTAATACCATCTAAAAAGGGGGTTAATAAGATTGAATGACTACTGTGCCCAACAAAAGCTATATGCAATGATGGTTTTTGAGCCAAATTGAAGGATCATGCTTGATTCGTGTAAATCGTTCTTCTTGAGCAGCTGCATCATGATAAAACGCAGATACTCCAAGAATTCTAGTCATTAGATTTTATTACGGAAAATATTCCGAGTATTTAATTACCAAGATGATTTAATGAATCCGTTTAGTCTCAATAACCTACGTTTGTGAAACAACTCTCATCAATTCCTGATTTACCTTAAACTCCCTTTATTTTAGTCTCAAAAACCGTCTCAAAATCAAAATCTCAAAACTGAGTCAATTTACCGTATATGAGATTAAATGTAGGAGTATATATGCTAGTAGGATATGCAAGAGTCTCAACAGTTGAGCAGAACGTTGATCTGCAAATGGATACTTTAGAGAAAGCTGGCCGTGACAAATTCATGAGGATTATACAAGTGGGATCAAGGCTGATTGTATTAGTGTTAACCAAATAAAAAAACCCCGACGAATCGGGGTCGTGGCTTGGGACCAGCCTACACTTCCTTCCACTCAGCTACGGACGGGTAAACTCCATAAAACCGCTTACCGCACCACTGTAAATTTAAAATTCTTAATTGATAATTCATAATTACAAAAGCCTCCTGAAGGAGGCTTTTGCCTGTGGCTTGGGACAGAATTGAACTGCCGACACAAGGATTTTCAGTCCTCTGCTCTACCAACTGAGCTACCAAGCCTTAAAAACTTTATTTAAGCGGCGCAAAATTAACATAGAATGTATATATCCCCAATTCGATTTTCTTGAGAATATTATTTATTGTGAATGTCTTCAAATCCCTCAATTAGTGCTTCAAGATTTCCACATTATATTTCATGTGATCAGTTAACCTACAAGCCACTCTCGCTGGTAGCAGCGGCTGCAGCAAGCGCTATTTTCAGGCTCGTTATTGCTTCATTTATCGTAATAAATGGCTTATGGCTTGGTTCCTCGATTGAACAAACAACATCATCAAGTACCGTATTTAATAAATCAGAATAGACTTTTTGTTTGGTCTTGGCAAGATTAAATGTTCCCTTAATGTGACGATTTACTTGGTAGCGCTTACCTCCTGAAACCAACCTTGTAGAAGACAGATTGTTTTCGCCATCGGTTTGCCCCCAACCGGATGGCCGGGAATTATCAGCTGCTTTATCGATTGGAATGTTTTGGGTAATTTTTAATCCAGGGAATTTTTCTAATTCAGTGATAGAATCGGAATTTATTAAAATGGAAAAATTGCCTTTCAAAGGTATCCAACCAAATAAATCTATTTGTGCGAGATCAAATATCAGTCTGATGCTGGTAGTTTCGAAAAATCCGGGTCGTGAAAAGTCATGATAATGAGTAGCAATCAAGCCGTTCCGATGTAGAATACATGCCATAACCTGATCTTCCTGGGACTTGTTTCGACTGTGTCCTAACCCCTTTATTTTAATTGCTGGTGAACCAGAGATGAAATTGACCAAATCAATAAAATGCACCCCATGTTCAATTAAAATACCCCCAGATTGGTTTTTATTCCAAAACCAGTGCTCAATAGGTAAACAATCATCCTGAGCATAATTTTCGACATATGTCCGGCGAAGTCTGCCAAATATTTGGGATTGGGTCCACTTTTTTAACTGCACTATGAGCGGATGAAACCGCAGCATGAAATCTACCACCAAGATACTTCCGCTAATCGCTTGAGCGGTTTTTATTTTTTGGGCATCCGTAAGATTGATAGCTAATGGTTTTTCAAGGATGACATGCTTTTGGTTTTCAATAGCTTCAATAGCAATTTCAGGATGTGTATCAGGCGGAGTTGCAATTGCCACGATATCGATCTCAGGGTTGGCTACCAATTGGCGCCAATCAGGATAGAATTCCAGTTTTTTATCGATAGAGGCCTTAGACGAAAGGTCCGATACGGCAATAATATTTATTTTTTTATTTTCCTGCCAGGAATTATGTAAAAACTGGCCAAAGCCCCCATATCCAATAATTCCAAGCTGTAATTTCTTCATTTCCTTACCCATGACAATAGTATTTAAAACCGTACAATATTTGAATTGACAACCACCTTATTTTGTCGACCGAAAAATCGTGAAAATAATTGTTTGAATTTA
>JAGLSB010000759.1 GCA_023135955.1 Bacteroidales bacterium
TTACAGTCTGCCCCAGTTGGCCACTTTGGTATCTCCCCAACAAATATTTACATTGAGCCGATAGGCGGAGTCGAACCGTCGACCTGCTGATTACAAATCAGCTGCTCTGACCAACTGAGCTACATCGGCTTATCAGCTTTTCAGAGACAATTACCCCCCGAAAACGGTTTGCAAATGTATGAAATATTTTAGTTAAACAAAAAAAATATTTGCAATTTTTTTATGGTCTAAAAAATCTATTTCCACAAGCTGATTAAATACAGCATTTCACTCATATTATTTTTAGTGTAATTTTGAAAAATAAAATACTCCGAATAAAAAAAACCGCCCGATAATATCAAGCGGTCTTAATATTTATAATAAAACATTTATAACTGCCGTTGTTTGGCTTTAATCTTATTCAATTGTTTTTTTAATGCTTCCACACATAGGTCGGTTGCTTCTTCAAAACTCTTGCATTGCTTTTTTGCAAAAATAGGATTCCCGGGTACTTCAAGCCTGATCTCAACGATTTTATTGTCTTTATCATCAACATTCTCGATCCTTAAAAAAACTTCAGCATTGATAATATCTTCATAAAATTGTAAAAGTTTATTAACCTTAAGGTCAATAAATTCAAGTAATTTAGAATCTGCATCAAAGTGAATTGAATGAACTTTTATATTCATAATTATCCTCCTTTTCTAATCGGCTCTTGGATGAGCCTTGTGATATATTGATTTTAACTTTTCAAAACTATTGTGAGTGTAAATCTGAGTAGCAGCCAAATTTGAATGTCCAAGCAATTCTTTAATAGCATTTAATTCGGCTCCGTTATTTAATAAATGAGTAGCGAAACTATGTCGAAGTACATGTGGGCTTTTTTTCTCCAGGCTAGTGACATAATTTAAATAATTATTTACAATATTATAAATCATGCGCGGATAGACCGGCTTTCCCTTGTTAGATAAAAATAAAGAATCCGATTCATTCCCCGGAAAGGTTTCATCCCTTATATTAATATAAGGCATAATTAATGCTAAAAGTTCACTTCTAATGGGAATTATTCTTTCTTTATTTCTTTTCCCAAGCACTTTCAAATGTTTAAGTTCATTATCGAATGAATTGAGCTTAAGATTAATTAGCTCTATGCGTCGAATACCTGTTTGAAAAAAAATTTCAATGATAAGCCGATTCCGCATCCCTGAATAATCATCTCCAAAATCATAATCATTGAGAAAATCATTCATTTTATCATTTTCCACAAAAACAGGTAACCTCTTTCGCAATTTGGGTTTAAGCACAGAACTTACTGGATTAGTTTTTATGACTCCCTTCTTCAATAGAAATTTTGAATACGATCTTAAACTGGAAAGCTTTCTGTGCACGCTTCTGTTTGATAAGCCCGACTCAATCATGTTGATCATCCAGAATCTAATCAATTTTGAGTCGAGAACATCTACCTCATTATGAAATTCAGAACAATATCTCTCATATTGCTCCAGATCATTTTCATAAGCAAAAATTGTATGATCGGAATATCGCTTCTCAAAGCGTAAATAGGAAATGAAATTTTCTTTATACATCATAGGCAGGAAAATTTTAATTCCCACTCTCTCCTGTATAAATAAACCGGACAGATCTATTCTTCTTCCTGTTGCAACTTCTGCACATATACTGCGCGAAGTGTCTGCTGTCTGTTTTTAATAGAGGGCTTAATAAAGGCCTGGCGAACTCTGAGTTCTTTTATAACACCAGTTCTCTCAAATTTTCTTTTAAATTTTTTGAGTGCTCTTTCAATATTCTCACCTTCTTTTACCGGAATTATTATCATAATATTAATTCATTTTTTATGAGCGGCAAATTTATGAATTCAAAAACTCTTTTTCAAGTAAATTGTGAAAAAAATTTTATGTTAATGCTGTTTTCAAAAATAACTACTGTAAAAAAATGATATTCAGGAGATTGCAAAATTAATTTTCATTATCTTAAAAATTAAATATATGGAATTTATATCTAAAAAACTATTAAAATCCTAAAAAAACTTATTTTATCTCTAATTTCTTAAATATGGCCGAATTTTTATTATCGTGGAATCGGGAAGTATTTGATTGTAAATGAATTCTTTCAAGTCTATCTCTGAATTTTTATATTCCCTGTATTTCATGATGATATCAACATGTAATTTCTTCAAATATGGATGCCTTAATAAATCTGAATAGCTGGAAAGGTTAATTGATAAAGTCTCAATTTGGATAGTATCAACCTTAATTTCATGATTTATAGATTTATATATCGAATCGTTCATTTCGTAAACCTCTAACAATTGTTTTACTGAATAATAACCACCAAGCAATTTTTTATAATTAAGTATACGACCGGTGAGTTTCGCATTCCCCGTTAATAATATTAAATCTCTATAAGTTATTGAATTTAGCTCATAATCTTCTTTAATTACATCTACACTTAAATTGACTTTTTTTTCTTCGGATATATCATTATTGAATTCTTCTGGTTCAATATTAATCCATTTCTCGACTTCCAAATATTTTTCCTTACTCAATCCGTAAATAATTTTTAGATCCTCAGGTTTAATAAACCTGCCACCCTTATTACGATACTTTCCGATATTAGCTATTATTCTTTCATTGAATCCCAGGTTTCTTAATTCACTAATTTCTATTGTATTTGGATCAAAGAAAAAATATTCAATTCTTAATTCATCCAAAGTCTCAATCTTTGATTCAGTTATATGTTTTTTGAGCTTTAGGCTATTTATAAATGCCTGATTTTTTCTCAATAATTCAATATCCGGAATGTATTCCATAGACAAATAATTACTCATAAACGACCTAAATAGTATAGATAATAATAATATTAAAATCAGATAATATAGTGGCCTGATTTCTTTGGCAGAATAATTAAAATATTCACGGAAGAATTTTCGCATGCCTAAATATATGGCATAGGACTGCATTTATTTTGCAGTAGAAAAAATAATCTCAATTATTTATAGGAGCAATTCCCTGTCTAGCGACATTCAGGTATGTGATAATGACCGATTCCGTCTAAACGGCTAATAAATAATCTATAAACCTAAATTAATCCTAGTCCGTATATAAAGACTGCTGTAATAGCTATCGGGGCTAAAAACTTAATAATAAACATAAAAACACCTATCATCTTCAACTTAAGAGTGCCACCATTACTTAATTCATCTATGACATTCTTTTTCCCAAGATACCAACCAACAAACAGGACAATGAAAATTGCACCCAACGGCAGCAATATATTTGCAGAAAGATAATCGAACCATGCAAATATAGTTTTATCCAACAATTGCAACTTTCCAAGGGGTCCGAAAGATAAGGTGGCGAATATTCCAACTATTGAAATCGCAACAGATCCAATAATAGTTGCCTTTTTCCGGCTAAGATTTAATTCCTCAGAAAAATATGCAACCACAACTTCGAGGACTGAGACTGTTGATGTCAAGGCTGCGATAGCAAGAAGAATAAAAAACAAAATTGCAAAGTAATATCCTCCAACCATTTGCTCAAAAATATTCGGCAAAACTATAAATACAAGACCGAAACCTTCAGCTGGATCTATCCCAAAGGCAAACACAGCAGGGAAAATCATTATCCCAGCCAATATAGCAATGAAAGTATCAATTGCTGTCACTTGAAATGCTGTTCTGGAAAGATTGTTAGTCTTTTTGATATAGGAACCATATGTAATTAATGTACCCATTCCAATGCTAAGCGAAAATGCAGCCTGACCAAGAGCATCAAGAACAACTCCCCATGTTATTTTTGAAAAATCAGGTTTAAAAAGGAAATTAAGTCCTTCTCTGGCACCTTCCAAACTAAGTGACCGAATACTTATAATTATTATAAGTAAAAGAAGGATAGGCATTAAAACTTTTGTGTACTTCTCTATTCCATTTTTAACTCCGGAGAATACTATATAGCCTGTTAAAAACATAAATATTAGTTGCCAAAGAACCGGTCGGAAAGGAGTTGCCTGAAAAGATTCAAATGAGTCTTTCAATTCAACAGCAGATTTTCCATTAAAACCATCTGAAATAGCTTGAAACAAATATTCAAGTGTCCATCCTGCAATAGTACTATAAAAAGCAAGAATCAAAAAAGCGGCAACAATTCCCATCAAACCAATCAAATACCATGGTTTACCAGGTGCAAGTTTCTTAAAAGAGCCCAAAGCATTTTTCTGTGCTCTTCTTCCTATTGTAAATTCAGTTAACATAACTGGAAATCCAATTGCCATGATAAATCCAAGATAGATAAGTAAAAAGGCACCTCCACCATTTTCCCCTGCCACGTAAGGGAAACGCCAAATATTCCCTAAACCTACTGCAGACCCAGCTGTAGCAGCAATTACACCAATTGAACTTCCAAAACTATCTCTTTCTCCTTTAGGAATAGATGCCATTATTGTAGATTTAATGAATCGCAATTATAGTAAAATATAAACTTAAAAAAAAGGAAATTATATTGCAGCCTGGGGAGTGAATATTTTGAAACCTAGAATTCATCAGTTTGCTTAGCAGCATCTTTCTGTTCTTTTCGTATTTTACGACTAAGCTTTCTCTCTCTATTTTTATCTCTGAACTCCTCTGCCTTAGCAGCTTCGCTAATGTCTATGACTTTCCCAAAGCGATAACCGGCAAATAAATTAAGATAAAAAAACTGATTAGTTTCAATAGCCATAATAGGAATATTTTTTGGAAAGAGATCTGCACCAATACCTATCTCAAGTGCACTTAGACTTTTGTTATCTTTTGAATATTCGAAATTGAATCCAAATTTGGCAGAAATCCCTGGAATAATAGATATTTCTCTTATTCCTTCAAAAAAGGAAGCTTTTCCATAAATATTGGTCTGGTGAACAGAAGTAGTAAATTTCTCAATTTTAGTATACACATCCCATGGAACGCCAGTAGTATATAAAATTTCGTAGTAAATGGGTTTCAGAATCCCAATAGTTGGCCCCATAGAATAAAAATATTTTACAGAAATTCCACTTGCATCATTTTTCCTATAAACCTCCGTTTGTTTACCCCACTGACCTTTTATTTCAATAAAGTTATTTGTTTTACCAAAAACGAAACCCTTATTGGTGTAATAGCTATTGGAAATCTTGATTTCTTTTGGATGTCTTAGCATAAGAACCTCAACCTGATATAATTGGTGATCTCTGGCATTAATTCTCTCTGAAAAAGTGTAATCACCTCCAAGTCCATTTGAATTTAAAAAACCACCAAAGGTTCTTTCATTTTTATATAGGATTTTCGCCTGAATATCAAACTCACCCTGAGAAAAAACAGAATCAGTATAAATCGCAAGAAAAACAACAGGTACAATATATTTAAATAACCTTCTCATATTCATATGGATGAAAAAGCACCTGGATTAAACCGATAAAATTCACGGATAAGATTGTATAAATAATTATTGCAATTAATCTATCTATCTAATTCGAAGATTAATTGCAATTAAAAATATTTAGTCTCAACAGGATATTATCCTTCGAAATTCTCAGGCTGTTCTTGATTATCCTGACTATATGCAGGACAAGCTTTGTTGCTACATGATGAAATTAATAGACCTAAAGCAAAAACAACTACCAGTATAAAACTGAACTTTTTCATAACAAACTTTCTTTATGACAATTAATTGTATTGTATGGTTGCAATATACAAAAAAAACTACATCTTTTAATTTCTTTCAGAAAAATTAACTTGATTTTAAAGAAACACAAAAAGACTGTCCAGGACAGTCTTTTTGAAATAAATATCAAAGTAATTATAATTCAGGAACCCTATCTGGTGTCCACTGGAAATTCATATTATCCAATTTCGATTGAAAAGCATTTATTTTTTCAATAAGAGTTTTAATTTCATCTAATACAGGTGGGAATTCTTCGATTAAAACTTTATAGCCCTCCTTCATTGTACCTGTAATTCCGTGTGTTGAACCCCATGCTGAATATAATACTGCATTTAGTCTCCTATTTAATGGCATATCAATTTCGTCTAATTCTTCCCAGCTTGCCTTTGCTTCAGACCCGTCAAATTTAAAAATAACAGCTTCTAGCTCAAGCTCCAATTTCTTAAGCTCGGTCAGCATATCGTTAGTTCCTTTGGAAGATACTAAAACTGTTTGTTTCATTTTTATGACTTTTTCAAGATTATCCATGGTTAGCTGCTGTGCACCACGCATTACTCTTACGAGCTCTGATAATTTATTAGAAAATGTAAGGACTTCATTTCTATCCTCGCGCTCAAGTGTAACGTTATTGAGAATTTTTGCTTCAAATTCTACTGGTTCAGCAAGAGCAATGACCTCATCTCTTACAATCATATCCATTCTTACTTTATATTTGCCAGGAGCAGCTATAGCTCCACTACCGCCCCGACTTCTGCCTGATCCTGCACTCATAACAGGATTAAATTCTAAAATCAAAATTATCCTGTATCTTTGGTAAGACAGGCATTACATGCCAGAAAACTTATAAAGTCAAGAAATTGACTGTATATCACTTAATAAGTATACTTAAAATGATTGATACAATTTTTAAACACAGATCAGTTCGGAAATATAAAACAGATAACATTCCGGCAGAAATATTAGAAAAAATAGTTGAAGCAGGATCAAGAGCATCAACTACCGGAAATATGCAGGTCTATTCAATCATTATTAGTAAGGAAAAGGAGCAAAAGGAAAAATTGTGGGAGGCTCATTTTAAACAGGATATGGTTAAGTCTGCTCCGGTTCATTTAACGTTTTGTGCTGATTTTAATCGATTTAGCGAATGGTGCAAGCAACGTGAGGCAATTCCCGGCTATAATAACTTTCTTTCTTTTATGACAGCTACTATTGATGCAATTCTTGCCTCTCAGAATGTAGTTCTTGAGGCTGAGGCTCACGATTTGGGAGCTTGCTACTTAGGAACAGCAACCTATAATGCTGATAAAATCATTGATATCCTGCAATTACCAAAATTGGTCGTTCCTGTTGCTGCTATTGTTCTGGGATATCCCGATGAGGATCCACTCTTAACAGACAGACTCCCAATGGAGGCAATATTACACTCAGAGCGATACAAAACATTTACTTCTAAAAGAATTGATTCAATTTATAAACAACGTGAGGAATCTGAAGAAAGCCAAAAATTACTTGAAATAAATAGCAAGAAAACTTTAGCGCAAATTTTCACAGACAATCGCTATAAGAAAGAAGATAATGAATTCTTTTCAGCAAAATATCTGGAAGTAATTCGAAAGCAGGGATTTTTTATGAATGAGTGAAACTCTGTTGTAGGTGATAATGGCTTAGTTGCATATTAATGGAGGCATTCCAATGTTTGTGTATCAGATGATTTACCAATACCATATTTTTTTCAAAGCCCGGAGGGCTTCAACTTAATTAGCCCCTCCGTGGTTAATGTTTTGAATACTTCCATTAAAAGGCATTTGAGCCACAATTAATTATTGAATGTCAAAATTAGCTTCTGACTTCAAAATCAAGTCCAAAATAATCTGCAATTTCTTTAATCTCAGAAACAACAGCCGGAATTACAGGAATTCCCTCTTTTCTCAGCTTTTGTTCGTTTCTATGCTCCAATTCTCCGGGGATTAATATTTCATCCTGATCTGGAGTTGGCTTTGATTTCTTAATAGTATCAATCCATTCATCCATTTTTAATTTAAATTCCTCAGCAGGTTGAAAAGCGTCAATTCGCATCGCACCAAAAAAATGACCAGTCCCCTCACCTACTTTTTCTTCTGCTGGTTTTAAATATCCCACAAAAGGAGGAACAAAAGGTCCAAAATTTGCTCCTGAAAGTACACCAGAAAGAATGTCAACCATTGAACTTAGGATATATCCTTTATGGCTTCCATGCTCATAGTCCCCACCTAGAGGCAACATTGTTCCTCCATTTTTCATAATGCCGGGGTCAACTGATGGATTACCATCTGCATCCTGAATCAAACCTTGGGGTACTTTCAATCCTTTTTTTGCCGCTACTGAAAGTTTACCGTTTGCAACCGGGGTTGTGGCAAAATCAGCCAGAAAAGGAAGACGATTCTTTGTTGGAAAACCAACCGCTATTGGATTAGTTCCGAGCATTCTTGATAATGAAAAGGTTGGGGCTACAAGTGGATTTGCATTAGTAAGTGAAAAACCTATCATGTCCTTTTTAAGAGCCATAGAAGGATAATAGCCTGCAATTCCATAATGATTTGAGTTTTTTGTGGCAACCCATCCTGTTCCAACTTTCTCAGCTTTTTCCATTGCAATTTCCATAGATTTAGTACCAACCACCATACCAATCCCACAATCGCCATCTACAACTGCAGTGCTGGGAGTCTCGTGTACAATCTTAATATTTGGATTTACATTTACCCTACCAGATTTCCATAGATTAAAATAATCCCTTATCCGAATTACACCATGAGAAGAAAAGCCTCTTAATTCAGCTTCAAGAAAAACATCTGTTGATATTGCAGCGTCTATATCGCTACAACCCATTTTTATAAAAAATTGTTGAGTAAAATCTTTAAGGTATTCGTATGTATACATTGAATTCTCTTATTTTAAATCAATAATCAAGCTCTGTGAATAACTGAAATAGCCGCTTGTGCTGTGGGCATAATAACAATATCGTTCAAATTTACATGTGCAGGTTGCTGAAGAGTAAAAAGGACTGTTTCAGCGATGTCCTCCCCAAACAATGGTGTAAATCCTGAATAAACTTTATCAGCTCGTTTTTTATCACCTTTAAATCGAACCAGAGAAAATTCAGTATCCACCATACCAGGTGCAATATTTGTCACTTTTATTCCATCTTTTACAAGATCAATTCGTATTGCTCTGGAAAGAGCATCAACGGCATGCTTAGTTGCACCATAAACATTTCCATATTCATATATTTCTTTGCCCGCAATTGAACTTATGTTTACTATATGGCCCTGTTTATTCTGAACCATAATAGGTGAAACAAACCGCGTGATATACAAAAGTCCCTTTATATTAGTATCTATCATTCTTTCCCAATCATCAATTACACCATCATTAATGTGGTTTAACCCAACTGCCAGTCCGGCATTATTTATAAGAACATCAATTTCTTTCCATTCAGCAGGCAAAGAATTTATTGCGTTCTCTACTTCAGTTTCATTCCGAATATCAAAATTCAGAATATGAATGTCAGTATCTGCTGCCAGGGAATTTCTAAGTTCCTCTAATCTTTCAAGCCTTCTTCCTGTAATTATTAATTTATAATCGTTTTTGGCCAGAAGCTTTGCAATTGCCTCCCCTATTCCTGCAGTAGCACCGGTTATTAGAACTATTTTTTTCATTATCTCCAATTAGTTTATTGTCCTGCAAAGTTAATATGTTTAAGTAAAAATGAGAATCTTTAAAACTTAATCCTTAATATTCTTTAAATTCGCCCTTTCAATTTAAAGGAATATGGATGTAAAACCATTTGAAAATCAATCTGGCACAAGGAAAGAGCAGGTTAGAGACATGTTTAATGAAATTGCCGGGAGTTATGATTTCCTGAATCATTTTCTTTCATTTAACACGGATAAAAGGTGGAGAAGGAAATTGGTAAAAAAGATAAAAAAAGAAATTGACGAAAATTCAATCAATAATATTTTAGATATCGCTACCGGAACAGGTGACCTTGCTTTTGCTCTTTCTCAATTGCCTAAAACAAAAGTTACAGGTGTCGATATATCAGTTGAAATGCTGAATATAGCCAGAAAAAAAGCCATTAGAAGAAATTCTCAAATTGAATGGATGGAAGGAGATTCTGAAGATTTACCATATGAAAATGATCAATTTGATTTTGTCACCGTTGCTTTTGGAGTTAGAAATTTTGAGAATCTAAATAAGGGTATTAACGAGATTCACAGAGTTTTAAAAAATAATGGGAAATTATACATCCTGGAGTTTTCTAAATCAGACAGGGGAATATTTTCTTTTTGTTACAATCTCTATTCGAAAAGAATCCTTCCTAAACTTGCCTCAATTTTCACTAAGGAACCACGAGCCTATACCTATCTACCCAATTCAATAGCAGCCTTTCCAAGTGGCGATGAAATGTTGGCAGAGATGAAAAAATCTGGCTTCTCAAATCTGTCCGATCAAAAATTAACTGCAGGTATCGCTCGCATTTACAGGGGTGTAAAAGGAAATAATGAATAATTTTTATAATAAGTATTGATATACTATTTTTACACGCCATTCGTTTAGGTTAAAAAAAATATCTTGAAAAGAATTATTATTATATGCTGTATTTTTCTCCCTGCAATTTTATCAGCACAGATAAATAAACCTCCGCGATTACCTGGCTATGATAATAAATTGCTGCACTTTGGATTTACTGTGGGTGTATCAACACAAGATTATTCTTTCGAAAGAAACAAGGTAGATAGTGTAAATCTATACGTAGATTCTTCAAATCCTATAAGCAATTTTGGTTTGCAGGTAACCATAGTTTCTGATTTAAGATTAAATAAATATTTAACATTGAGATTTTTACCCGGACTAGCACTCGGACAAGGAAATATTTCTTTTCAGGATTGGGATACACAAGAAAAAACCCAAGAACAGGGTTTCGAATTAGCTGCTCTACAGTTTCCTCTTCAACTTAAAATCAGAAGCCTTAGATTAAATAATTTTCGACCTTATTTATTGTGCGGACTCAACTTTATGTATGATATGACAGGTACCAAACAGGGTGATAGTGATATCTTTGTGGAGCTTAAACGATCTAATATCAATCTCGAATTGGGCTATGGCATTGATTTATATCTCCAGTATTTTAAATTTGCCCCTGAAATTAAGTTGGGCGTCGGATTAACAGATCTGCTTGACCGAGATAAGGGTATGCCTGATTATGTAAATTCCATCGACCGGATAAGCACTTATTATGTAATGCTAAATTTTCATTTTGAGTAATTTCTGTCTGTTTAATTCAGACAAAACAATGCCAACAGATGTTGCTAAGTTTAGTGATTCCGGTCCGGGCTCAGTTTTTGCTCCGGGAATTCCAATTTGATTCTGACAACTTTCCTTAATATTTGTTGAAAGTCCATTCGATTCATTCCCAAAAAATATCATCCCCTTATCTGGAAATTTTAGTTCATAAATATTCTCCCCGCCCAATACGGTCCCAAGATTCTGAAAAAGTGTTCCTTTTGAAGTCATCTCAATAATTTCTTTTGACTCTCTATAAAATACCTTTACTCTTGCGATGCTACCCATTGTGGATTGAATGACTTTAGGATTATAAACATCGACGCTATCAGGACTGCAAATTATTTTATTAAATCCAAACCAATCTGCTGTCCTGATAATGGTTCCAAGGTTACCCGGATCCCTAATACTTTCAAAATATATATTCAATTCTTCTCCTAATTCAGATTGATCCAGCAAATAATCTGGAATTTTAACCTCCATTACTACTCTCCCTGGACTTGATTGAGAGGAAATTTTTTCAATATCTTTACTACTTGCAATCAGGCAATCATGCTTTGTGAGAATATCTGTGTTTTCCTCGAAAAAGTCTTTTACAGCCAGAATTCGGATAACTTCAAGATAGGTTTTCTCATCGCGAGAAATTTCTTTTACCATCTTTTCCCCTTCAACAATAAAAGCTTTATGTTGTGTTCGGTACTTTTTTTGCTGCAACGACCTGAAATACTTAAGTTGACTCTGTGATAATGAAGATGATATCGACATTTTATAGAAATATATAATCCTTTACTCAAAATTTTTGAAAAGCACTTTCTAAAAATAAGGGTTTTCTTACAGACACTAAGTATATTTGCTACAGTTTTTATAATTTAATTTTTTATAATTAATCATTATCGTACTGCATTGAGTAAATTCTTTTTCTATATAATTTTAATAATATTGATCTTACCCTCTTGCAGATCTACCAAATACATTTCAGATGGAGACTATCTACTCGATGATTATTCAATTAAATACGAGGGAGAAAAGCTAAAAAAGGAAGATCTGAATAATTATAT
>JAGLSB010000076.1 GCA_023135955.1 Bacteroidales bacterium
TGAAGATCTGGATAATGAGCCGCAGAAAGAGGAAGAAAAAGAACTTTTGATAAAGGATACATCGACTAGTGGCAGCCACAAAGCTGAAAAAGTTGAACCAATTATAGAGGAAGTAACTGAGGAAAAGCAAGAAGAGCCTAGTGTAAAAGTTGTAGGAAAAGTAGACCTTGAATCCCTTTCCGGGAAAAAGAAGGTCGCTAAAAAGGAAGAAACTCCTGAACCTGTAAAGGAAGAGACTCCCGAACCTGTAAAGGAAGAGAAGGCTGAAAAGGTTAGTAAAGAAAAGAAGAAAGAACCTGTTTCTGAAACTAAGAAAGAAGTAAAAGAAAAGACAGAAAAAGCAAAACCCGGAGTTAAGGTTGTTGGAACTGTTGATTTAAGTTTAATAGAGAAGAAGAAAAAGAAAAAAGCGACTAAAGAGAAACCCGCTAAGGAGGAAGCTGTTAAAGAAGTTGCTAAGAAGGAAGAAGTTGAAGAGTTAATATTACCTGAAGAAGAAAATATTGAGACTGTTGAAGTAGAGAAGAAAGATGAAATGATTCCTACTATTTTCAAGAAACTTAGTGGGCCTACTGTTGTTGGGAAGATTGATCTTCCTGAAAAGAAAGCTCCTACAAAAAAGAAAAAACCGGTTGCCTCTTCAAGTGATACAGATAAATCAAAAAAGAAAAGAAGACGAATTTCCAAAGATACTGAGAAAGTTGATCTAAAAGGGGTCAAGAGTAAAGCTCCATCTCAAAGAAAAGCTCCTTCATCCAATGCATCAATTGGGAAACGAAAAAAGAGACTACATCGTCCAGAGGTGAAAGAAGAAGATGTACAAAAGCAAGTTAAAGATACACTTGCAAAATTAACTTCTAAGGGAGGAAAATCTAAAGGATCAAAGTACAGACGAGAGAAGCGTGATGTTGCTCATCAGAAATTACAAGCAGAATTAGATCAGCAGGAACAGGATAAAGGAATAATAAAGGTTACTGAGTTTGTTTCAGTTAGTGAATTGGCCAGCCTGATAAATGTTCCGGTAAATCAAGTAATTCAAACTTGTATGGATTTAGGACTGTTCGTCTCCATTAATCAAAGACTTGATGCTGAAACGCTTTCAATGGTAGCCGATGAGTTTAATTACGAAGTTGAATTTGTAAGTGTAGAGCTACAAGAATCTATCGATGATGAGGAAGATGAAACGGAAGACCTGATTCACAGGCCCCCAATTGTTACAGTAATGGGTCATGTTGACCATGGAAAAACTAAATTGCTTGATCATATTCGTAGTGCAAATGTGATTGCTGGTGAAGCCGGTGGTATTACACAACATATAGGTGCTTATAGCGTAGGACTTAGTGATGGCAGAAAGATTACTTTTCTTGATACACCGGGTCATGAGGCCTTTACAGCTATGCGTGCAAGGGGTGCCCAAATAACAGATATTGCTATTATTGTGGTTGCTGCAGATGATGGTGTTAAACCTCAGACTGTCGAAGCCATCAATCATGCTTCAGCAGCAGGTGTTCCAATAATATTTGCAATTAACAAAATTGATAAGCCTACAGCAAATCCTGAGAAAATTAAAGAGGAGCTTGCTAATATGAATTTCCTGGTAGAAGAATGGGGCGGTAAATATCAATCTCACGATATTTCTGCTAAAAGTGGTATTGCAATTGATGAACTTCTCGAAAAGGTGGTTCTGGAAGCTGAGGTTCTTGAATTAAAAGCAAATCCAGATAAATTTGCTAAGGGTAGTGTTATTGAATCATCCCTGGATAAAGGACGTGGTTATATTACAACTATTTTGGTTGAAAGTGGTACATTAAGGATTGGTGATGTAGTTCTTGCAGGAAGTCATTTTGGTCATGTGAAAGCGATGTTTAATGAAAGGAATCAGAAAGTTAAAGAAGCAGGCCCGGCAACACCTGTTTTAATTTTGGGTTTAAACGGTGCTCCTCAGGCAGGTGATAGGTTTAATGTAGTGGAAAACGATAAGGAAGCAAAAGATTATGCAACTAAGCGTGAGCAATTACAAAGGGAACAGGATCTCAGGACCCAGAAGCATATTACTCTCGATGAAATCGGGCGGAGGATTGCAATTGGTAATTTTAAGGAATTGAATGTTATTGTAAAAGGTGATGTTGATGGTTCAATTGAGGCTCTTAGCGATTCTCTGCTAAAATTATCAACTGAAGAAATTCAGGTAAATATAAAACACAAAGCGGTAGGACAGATCTCAGAATCTGATATTCTACTTGCTGCAGCCTCAGATGCAATTATTCTCGGATTTCAGGTCAGGCCATCGCTTAGTGCGCGAAAACTTGCAGAAAAGGAACAGATAGACATTAGATTATATTCCATTATTTACGACGCAATCGAAGAGATTAAATCTGCGATGGAGGGTATGTTATCACCTGAAATCAGGGAAGAGATTGTTGCAACTCTTGAGATTCTTGAAACCTTTAAGATTACTAAAACAGGTACCGTTGCAGGTTGTATGGTAAGAGAAGGGAAAATTAAACGTGAATCAAAAATTCGTATAATCAGAGATGGTATTGTGGTTTATAGCGGTGCATTAGGTTCTCTGAAAAGATTCAAAGACGATGTGAAAGAAGTCGTTACTGGCTTAGAGTGTGGATTAAATATTAAGAACTTCAATGATATCAAAGTAGCCGATGTAATTGAAGCCTATTCGGAAACTGAAATACGTAAGACTTTGTAGAATTGAGGGACGTTGAGACGCACGGCCGTGCGTCTGTGCCATGGTGTTGAGATGCATAATCTTGCGTCTATACTAATTGCCCATAAAATTCTTCAAAATCTCGCTTGATTTCATCTCCCACCCGGCGAAAGACAGCATATATCTCCTCCTCTGTACCAGTTGCCTCTGCTGGATCATCAAATCCTATATGCAATCGCTTATATACTTGCCCTGTAAAGGTCGGACAACTTTCCTTAGCTTCTCCACAGACTGTAATTACATAATCAAAAGTTTTATCAAGGAAATTTTCTACGTTTTTGGGTCGACTTTCACTTATATCAACAGCCATTTCTCTCATTACCTCAATTGCTTTTTGATGGACTTCAGAAGATGGGTTTGTTCCGGCACTGTATATTTCATAAGCAGGATTCATAGCTTTTAAAAAGCCTTCAGCCATTTGACTTCTGCATGAATTGCCAGTGCATAATATTAATATCTTCATTTTATATAAGCTTATTCTTGCTTTCCGAGAAACACTCCCGAAAATCATAATAATAACCCCTTGCTGCGGGTGAGGACAAGATTGCTTCAGTTACCCTCGTACCTCGGGCTCCACATTGCATCTTCGGAAATTGGCCAAGTTGAGACTAGATTGCTTTAGTCGCCCTCATGCTTCGGGCTCCATCGCAATGACCGATCTTTGCGCGCACGGGGGGATAAAAAAGTTGGCGGCAAAGCCGCCAACTTTTTTATCCCTGCTCTCGAGTGCGTGTCGTCCTTGCGAGACGACGAAGGAGGCGAAGCAATCTCTAATTCTTTGTTATACCAGATTCAAAGTAAATGTAATACAATTTGGCAAATACAGACATATTTGTTGTGATTTCTGACTTCTACTAAATATATTTAACGAGACACCCGAGGTGCAGCATAATACGACCTTATTATGCTGATTATAAGCCTGTTTAGATTTGCGCATTGAAATTAGCCCGGAAAACAGGCTTATTGTTTATGTAATGCCCCGGATTTAAAAAAAAAAGGAATATAATCAATAGATTATTGTCTCCACAACTTTGTAGTAAAATACTTAAATTAATGTTGAAATCTAAATTAGAAAATTGGACAAGGAACAAATTTGTGTTTAACCAGCCTCCTCTTTTTAGCCCCGAATGAATAGATCAAGGATACTTCATGAGCTCCGCCTGTTTGGGTAATAAGACGGGATGTAGTAAAGTCATAGCTATAACCAATTTTATAAGCATTTATTTTATATCCGACAAGAAGGGATAGAGCTCCAAGGGTTCGGTTTTCTGGAAATACTGGAAGACCCCTATACCACAAACCAAAAATTAGAGGTGCTTTAACATAATACATGCCCAAATCAAGATATTTATATTTATCCTGTATCAATAAATTGAATGCTCCTGTAATATTTTCCTCCTTTACTCTACGTGTACGGCCATAAATTTCATATTTTCCGCCTCCATAAACAGACACTCGCAAAGGTATATAATCACCTGTAGCCGATAAGTGGGGACTTAATGTCATCAGGTGATCTACGGTAAAACCAAACCAAAATTTATCAGAATAAGCCAGTAATGAGGAGCTGAAATCAAAATGCCCGATTGATTCAGCGTTTATATCTTCAACTGTAGATCCTGGATCATAATTGCTACTTCTTACAATTTGGTCCCCGAATAATAAACTAGATATATCAACAGCCTTTATATAATAGTATGCCTGAAGCCCTGGTCTTAATTTCCAATCCCTATTGATGTCAAAATTAAAAGAATAGTTTAATCCCAGATTAGTAACATTTAATAACCCCTTTCCGGCATCATCCCTTAAAATAACAACCCCTATGCCACTTC
>JAGLSB010000760.1 GCA_023135955.1 Bacteroidales bacterium
CTGGTTACTGGTTACTGGTTGCTTGGAAACCAGCACATTAGCACACCAGCACATCAGCACACCTTTCCCCAACCTTCAGGTTGAATTACTTAACAAGTGTGTAAATATCGTCGTAATTTCTTCCAAAACCATCATAGTCTAAACCGTATCCTACTATAAATTCATTGGGGACTGAAAACCCGATGTAATCTATTTTAACATCTTTCTGATATGCTTCCGGCTTGAAAAGCAAAGTGACAATTTTAATTGATTTAGGCTGATATCCACTTAGTTGTCTCATTATAGTTTCCAGGGTAATTCCGGTATCAACGATATCTTCAAGAATAACAATATGTTGATCTTTTATATCCTGATTAAGTCCGATAAGTTGCTTAACAGCCCCTGTTGATGTTGTTCCCTGATATGAGGCAAGTTTTAAAAAGGTTATCTGAGCATCGATTGAAATTTTCTTAAATAAATCGGAAGAAAACATAAATGAGCCATTCAGGATTCCCAAAAAAACAGGCTTCTTTCCTTCGTAATCACTTGAAAGTTCTTCGGCGAGCTCCCCAATTCTATTTTGAATAGATTCAGCTGACATAGAAATCTCAAATTCCTTATCAAGGATCTTAATTTTCTTCATTGAAATAATTTTTTACGAAAATAATAGTTATTGCCATTTGGTACAAGTTTTTTATACTTGATAATTCATGCTTAATGATTCTTAAATGTATTAAAATTCAATTTTGATCACTCTTTTTGATTTCTGTTGTATTAATTTATTAAAATCTCATTATTTTTACAAAGTCCTGGCTGATTTTTAAGCCTAATTTACATTAATATAAAAACAGACTTTATGAAACCCAGAGTAAGTATAATTATGGGCAGCACATCCGATCTTCCTATTATGGAAAGAGCTGCAAAAATTTTAGACGAATTTGAAATACCTTTTGAGATTAATGCATTATCAGCTCATCGCACACCCGATCAGGCTATGGAATTTGGTAAGGGTGCTTACAACAGGGGCGTAAGAGTTGTAATTGCAGGAGCTGGTGGAGCTGCTCATCTTCCGGGTGTTATTGCCGCTCTTACTCCCATTCCGGTAATTGGTGTTCCTATTAAAGCAAGCATCTCAATTGATGGTTGGGATTCCCTTCTTTCAATAGTTCAAATGCCTCCAGGAATTCCGGTAGCTACAGTTGGACTGGATGGAGCGATGAATGCTGGTATCCTTGCAGCTCAAATATTGGCAGCTGGTGATGAGGAGATATTAAAAAAGGTGGTGGAGTTTAAAGAAAATCTTAAAGCGAAAATTATTAAAGCAAATGACGAATTAAAGGAAGTAAAGTTCAAGTTTAAAGTATAGTTCGGTGCATTTATATTTTAAGTAAATGAAAATTTATAAATCTCTATTGCTAGTTAGTACTTTATTTTTACTGATGGCTACCACACTTTTTTCACAGAGTGATAATTATCCTACCGGTAGCAGGGCTGCTTCAATGGGGAATGCTTATGTTGCTGCATCCGATATATGGTCCACACATCATAATCAGGCGGGGCTGGGATTTTATCCACACTTCTCTATTGGATTTCATCATGAAAATAAATTTCTGGTGGAGGAATATGCTATGCATGCCATGGCACTTACACTACCCGCAAAACCAGGAACATTTGGCTTTTCTTATACTTATTTAGGAACCTCACTTTACAATGAAAGTAAATTAGGTTTGGGCTTTGGAAAGCAGTTTGGAAATGGTTTTGCTGCCGGAGTACAGCTAAATTATCATCATAATTTTATTCAGGGTGAATATGAAAATCCCAGTACTGTAAGTGTTGAAGGCGGGATACAGTATAAGCCCGATGAAAGAATAACAATAGGCGCACATCTTTCAAATCCAACCAGAAGCGTATTATCATCATTCGAACAAGATACAATAGCATCTTATTTGAATATTGGTGTCAATTATGAGGCTTTAGAAAAATTAGTAGTAGCAATTCAGGTAAGAAAATCACTCGACCATGAATTAAGATTGTTGGGAGGTATGGAATATGAATTACGCGACAATTTGTATATAAGATCGGGAATAATGACAAATCCGATATTATACACTTTCGGACTAGGATACAAAATGGGTAAACTGAGTGCTGACATTGCTTTCTCGCGACATCAAATTCTTGAATTTACACCACATTTTTCATTTCAGGCAATAATTCGATAAGACAATCTTAAAAAAGTAGCATTCTGATATCGTTTTTTTACTCTTTTTTCCATAAACAAGTAAATACTGTTTATGATGAAAAAGATTCTCCCTTTTCTTATAATTCTAATTTATTTATCTGATAATGCACTTTGTCAGCCAGAAATTTCCCCTCAGATTCAAGGATTAATGGAAGAGTTGATAAGTGAAACAGAAGATGATTCTGAGATTTCTGTAATATACGAGCATCTTGAAGCTGTACTTCAAAATCCATACGAAATTAATAGTGTAAGCAAAGAAGAGTTAGAAAGCTTGTTTATTATCACCGATTTTCAGATTTATACTTTTCTGGAATACAGAGAGAAATATGGAAGAATTTTAAGTCTTAAAGAATTATATCTAATCATCGGATTTAACCCAGATATTATAGAGCAACTTAAAGCCTTTGTGGTAGTTGGCAATGAAGCTTCCAGCTCAATGCCTACTCACTCAAAAAGATATTCCGATTTTAAAATTCTCAATCGATATGTCAAATCAACTCCTGCAAAAAATGGATTTCTTGAAGAGGCTGATAGTCTGACAGCATTTTCAGGAAATAATTATTCCCGCTTATTCAAATTGCAATATAAATTTGGTGATAATTTCTCAACCGGACTCACGATGGAAAGTGATGCAGGTGAGGCTCTTAGATTTGATAAATATACAAATGGCTTTGATTTCTATTCAGCATATTTTCAACTTCAAAGACCTGATAAGATAGTTAATAATTTTATCGTGGGCGATTTCAGACTTAGTTCAGGCTTAGGCTTGATTCATGGCTATGGTTTTTCCTCGAAATCCTCTGAGTCCCTCATAAAACAAAAATTTACACAAATTAAACGATTTACTTCAACTGCCGAATCAGGATTCTACAGAGGACTCGCAATAAAATCTTCTTTGCTAAATTTTGAATCCATTTTATACTTTTCACGGAATAATCAATCAGCAAATTTAAAGACAGATGAGAATGATGATGTGTTTTTTAGTTCCATAGACATTAGCGGATTACACAGAAATTTATCAGAGCAAATTCATAAAAATTCTATAATTGAACAAAACAGCGGTTTCATTCTTTCCAGAATTAATAATGCTTCCCGGTTTTCATACCAGGCAAATCTTACTCAATTTGAAAGAGCTCTTCAATATCGAAAATATCCTGATCGCTATTCGGAACTAAAAAATACAAACAAGTTCTTCAATCAATCTGTTTCATATAACAAACTCTTATCAAAATTCAATATGTCGGGTGAGTTTGCCCTTGACAAAAATTATAATCTGGCCATTCAACAAATCATAAATGCATATCTACATCCTTTGTTAAGTATGAGTTTGAGTTATCGTTATTTTTCACCCCGGTATATTTCATT
>JAGLSB010000761.1 GCA_023135955.1 Bacteroidales bacterium
TTCTGTCGCCCTCATTCTTCGGGCTCCATCGCAATGACGCGGCTTTCGTGGCGCGGATAAATAAGTTGGCGGCAGAGCCGCCAACTTTTTTATCCCACACACCTCAATGCGAACCGTCATTGCGAACCGAGGCACGAGGTGAAGCAATCTCGTCTAAACTTTGCAGAGTATTTATAAGTATTAGGAGGATCAACCCAATCTTTGCCGACGAAGGAGGCAAAGCAATCTCTCATTTTTTATTTAAACTAAATTTATAGAATTATTCCCCATACTTTAAATGGGTTAAAATCGTTAAAGTTTAAAGATTCTTGTAAATTTGATGGTTTAAATTATTAAAGCAATTATCTTTAATAAAAGCTTTTATAAATTGCTGTAAATTTTCAAATTATGAACAATAGGACTTATTTGGGGAGAAAATTCCCTGCATTATTAAAATTGCTGTTTTTCTTATTTCTTTTGGTTAGTGTTTCGCAATTACATGCTCAGGATCTGAACAATCTTAATTCTACTGATTTAACAAGTATTAAAGTTGATGGCTTAACAAATGAACAGGTCCAGGCCTTTATAGACAGAGCTTCTTCCACGGGTATGACAATGGAGCAATTGGAAGCTGCAGCCTTGGCCAAAGGAATGCCATATGGCGAAATAGTAAAATTAAGAACCAGAATTGGCAACTTAAAATCGAGCCCAGGCAGCAGTTCGCGTAGTAGCTCTTCAGAAATTCCTGACGAAATTACTTTATCTCAAAAAGAGGATGTTTTTGAGACATCTGGCACCCAAAAAGCTGAAATATTTGGACGACATCTTTTCAATCAAAAGAACTTAACTTTCACTCCCAGCAGAAATATACCAACGCCAAAAAATTATATATTAGGTCCGGGAGATGAAATTCTTATTGAAATATATGGGGCATCTCAGGAGACATATCGGTTATTAATATCACCTGAAGGAAGGGTTAAAATCAGTAACCTTGCGCCTATCCTGCTTAATGGACTTAGCATAGAAGACGCAACAGTTTTATTAGAGAGGCGTTTATCAGGGATATATTCGGGAATGAAAGGAGCAAGTCCTAACACTTTTGCTCAGATAAGTCTTGGGAATTTGCGAAGCATATCTGTAAATATTGTTGGAGAAGTTGAATTGCCTGGCACCTATACATTATCATCTTTTTCTACAGCCTTTAATGCCCTTTATTTAGCCGGAGGTCCGAATAATAAAGGATCTTTTCGGAAAATTAATATAATAAGGGATAATAAGGTATTTCGCACGGTTGATTTATACGATTTTCTGCTGGGAGGAATTAGTGAAAATAATGTACGACTGCAGGATCAGGATATAGTTTTTGTTAGTGAATATCAGGCAAGGGTGAGTATTGAGGGAGAGGTAAAGAGACCTGCTGTTTATGAAATGGCTGAAAATGAAACCCTTAATGATCTTATTTCATTTTCCGGGGGGTTTGCAGAGAATGCTTTTGGGGACAAGCTCACCATCATGAGAAATACGCCGACCCAAAAGAAAATTTTGGATATAAATCAAAGTGATTTTGAGCATACGGTATTACTAAATGGGGATGGTGTTTTTGTAGGAAAACTACTTGACAGGTATGAAAACAAGGTAAGTATAAACGGGGCGGTGTACAGGGAAGGAGATTATGAGTTAACAGAAGGCATGTGCCTGATGGATTTAATAGAGAAGGCTGAAGGTTTAAGAGAAGATACTTATCTCCCTATGGCTTCATTGTACAGACTACAGGATAACTTAAAAATAAAGATAATTCCTGTTGATCTTGAAGCTCTTATAAACGGAAATATGGAAGATATTCCACTGCAACGGGAAGATGTTCTAAATATAAGCTCGGTTTTTGATCTTGAAGAGGAGTACACCGTTCAAATTAATGGAGAGTTACAGAGCCCAGGGCGGTTTCAATATTATGATAATATGACCGTAGCAGAACTTATAAGGCTGGCAGGTGGCTTGAAAGAATCTGCTTCACTTGCGCGTTTGGAAATAGCACGGCGTATAAAAGATAATGAAGCAGAAGAATCA
>JAGLSB010000762.1 GCA_023135955.1 Bacteroidales bacterium
GGGACGCAAGATTTTGCGTCCCTACAAGAAAATCATTTTTAATTATTATATTCGCTTCTCATATATTCATATGATTAAGGTTATTACAATAGACGATGAACGAAGAAGCAGGATGGTCCTTGCTGAATTGCTTTCTTTTATTCCGGAAGTTGAAATTATTTTTGAAGCTGGAGATGTAGATGAAGCTGTCAGAGAAATTCGTAATAAAAAGCCGGATATTATCTTTTTAGATATAGAAATGCCATTAAAATCAGGATTTGATCTCCTGAAGGAAATAAGAGCAGATAATCATATTCCTGATATTATTTTTGTAACAGCCTATGATCGTTATGCCATGGAGGCATTTAAGTTTGCGGCCTTTGATTATCTCTTAAAGCCGATTAACAGGTCTGAGCTCCAAAATTCCCTGAATAGGTATAAAGAAACAAAAAGCAAAGAAAAAATTAATGATAAACTTGGAGAGCTTTTTCGCTTTATGGAAGAACCTAAAAAGCTGGTTTTTGACCTTAGAACTGGCTTGTTAATTATTGATCCTGAGGATCTTGTTTATTGTGAAGCAGATGGAAATTATACTTACCTGTATCTCAAAAGTGGTCGTGTTGAGATGGTAAGTTTTAACATTGGTCATGTTGAAAAACTATTACAAACTCATGAATTTTTCAGATTGAACCGTTCGGTTCTAATCAACAAAGAGCATATTTTGAAATTGGATTTAAAGAATAAGATTTGTGAGGTAAGCCTGAATGGGAAATATCCAAAGTTCAAAATTAGTCCTGCTAAATTAACAGAGCTCAAAGAATTATTCATCTAGAATGAGAACTTTATCCAAACTATTATCCTTTTTCTCAGAAAAGTGGTTGATCTTGCTATTAAGTCTACTAATTAGTGTCCCTATTTCATATCTTTTTTTAGCAGATGTTCATTATCTATCAACTGATATTGAATGGGAAAAAATCCCCCGGGCAGGGAATATTTTTTATGAATTTGATGGAGGATTAAGATCAATCCAACTTATAGATTGGGATACTACATTACAGGTAATGGGTTTAGATGAGGACCGGACTGTAATTAATCAGTGGAACATTGGAGGAAGAATTTCAGATCTGGAGGAAAAATCTATATTGATTGAGGATATAGACGGAGACAGTTTCCCGGATGCGAGTTTTCTGCAACTTATTGGGAATAAAGTATATTTAGCAGTAATACCTGTAAACTTGCATGTTAACTATTATCATAAGTATTTTTTAGATAGTATCCAATTCTCTGAGATGGATAGGAAACCGATTTACAAGCATGATATACAATCGTTTATAAAACCCGGTACAGATCAGAAAAATGTTGCTATAATTATTTATGCAGGACATGCCAAATATCCGAGAAAATTGTATTTGGTAGATTTCCAGAAAGATACGGTATATTTATCACAAACTGATGGTAACTGTTTTACAACTTTGACAATTGAAGATGTTGATGCCGATTCATCCCTGGAATTTTTTGGCGATTCAGCTTCCCCTGGGAATTTCAACAATAAATCAGCACTAGCATTTCATGACTCAAGTACATATTTTAT
>JAGLSB010000763.1 GCA_023135955.1 Bacteroidales bacterium
TACACCGAAGAGGTCAGCGTTGCATCGGAATCCAACGCTCCGATAAGCAGGGTGTATTTTGTTACATTGTTCCCGTCAGCTGAAGTGACCATCAATGTATCTTCATTGGCAATCACATCATCATTACCTTTGCCCATCACCTGGAGAACCTGGTCAGGGTCGTTTTTGTTGATATTGGCCAACAATTGGGAAACAGTGGTGTTGTCTATTACTCCTTCTATGCTCTGTGGTGTCTGATAACCATCACTCACCTTGTAAGCATAGGATGTAACGGTAGAATTGTAGACAGAGATTGGCAGGAACACATGGCTTCCTATACCTTCCCTGAGTGCACCATTGTTATCGCTAAATCCGTTTTCAGCATACCAGATATCACTGCGGCAGATCCATTCGGAAGTTTCAGGTGTTTCTCCCCAGGAGCCATTGTAACCCGGAAGCGTATCACCTTCCCAGAACTCAGGCTTCCTCTCGAAATTCCACTTCGGATTACCAACATTAACATTTTCTCCTGCAGGTGTCCAGTTGGTTCCGGTATATTCACCAAATACATCCAACAGTTTGAAATCCCCAATGTCATTGATTCCTTTTTCACCATTCCTGATGGAATCGTTAAGTATTTCGAAAAGATGATAGGATGTACCTTTGACATGCATGAACATAACACTGGGACCATTATTTGTCGGGGTAATAACAACCTTCTTATCTATCTCCTCAGGAATATCTGTAATACTCGTAAATATGATATCCGAATCCCACCAGAATTCGTTCAACCTGCGAATTTTCCTGCCAAGGACAAATGAACCCCCTGGTTCAACAAGCGGATTCACTGTCAGATCCTTTTCAACAAGTCCCGGCTCAACGTTCCATTCGACCTCTGACTGATAATCATAACCTGGGATGTAAGCATCATACCTGTTTGCGAAAGCATCACTGATCCTGCTGACAATATCCGGAGGGGTCATACCTACCGGCCCATTTATCAGCATGTATTTGCTCATATCCAAAGGCTGGTTGCCTGGGTTGGATAGTTCCACCCAATTTTCTGTACCCCAAGCCCGGTAGACCAAGCGCGAAATGATCGGATGCGGTGCAAAGGGTTGCACCAGTTCAGAGGGCTTTTCAACTATAAAGGTCACAGTATAAACATTCACCGTTGAATCATCTTCAGCAGTGACCGTAAAGGTAGACGTCCGATCCTCTACGGTACCTGTGATCAGGGTAGCCCGCTCCTCTGTAATCTTCGCATTCAGATTAGAAGAAATAGCCTTCAGAGCAGGAATAGTACTGGTACCATAGGGTACATATACATCATAGATAAACCTTGTTTGTCCTTCAAATCCAGGAATGGTATCGTCATTCCATTGCGGACTTTCCCGCAGGAATGTCGGGGCATCGGGCCATGTAATGGCACTCAACGTCGCATTACTGCTCGGCTCAGGAATGGAGTCTACTGCCAGGTAATAGTCCTTAACGGAACCGTTTGCAGCGGTCACTTTCAGTATATCGCCGCGTTTCACATCCGGACTCTCAACACCATCCATCCAATCAACTTCCCAGGAGGCATTTTCTGCCTTCTCCAGGTATTTGAAAAGGGTATCCACCCTTGTACGGAATCCAACGGATCCGATCGAATCCATACCCGGCTGTCCGTCAGTTACATAAAATGGCGTTGTCCAATACGTTTCCTCATTGGCATTTATCAGTTGCAAGTTTTTTGGAAAGACCAGGTTCATGTCCTCAGCAGGTGCTGTTTGCTCTAAACAAAAATCAATTTGCTGCAGCGTTTCACCAACAGCATACATAGTAAGTGTATCTCCAGTTACGATAATATTGTGCGTTGAATCCACAACATCCGGAGACCAATTGAGGTTCCAGGCCAGGCCTTTTCCTAAATCAAACTCGTTCATAAGGGAGTCCTTCCGGATTCCCCATGGAACGCTCATTTTACTGGTCGCCCAATCGATGGAAATCGAACTGCTAGCAACAGACTGATCATCAAGAGTGGAATTTCCATGATGTCCGATTGTTGTAAAATACTTTTGTGTGACATCTGCCCCTTGAGGCTCAAGAAAAGGTATGGGCAACCACTCCGAATTTTCCATGTTGGTGCCCCTGGCATCATCCCAGTTGAAGTTGCCCTGTTTAACAGAGGTCTTTCTTACCAGAATGTGGGTCAGGCCCCAGGCCTCCGGAATACCCGCAACTGCATTATAAGTTACATCATTAAGGTCATTAGGATTATGAATAGCGTCCACAAGTACGGAGTCGCCACCAACATGGTACTCTAAATAATACCCCATACTTGATAGTGAGTTACCAAGAATGTTTTCCCAAAGCGAGTTACTGATACTATCTGCTCCATCCTGTGTTCCGGGATAATCCTCATCACGGAAAATGGGAAGATCCACATTCTCCAGTATCTCGGACAGGGTAATATCAGAAGAGTTTGAATCATAATTGTCAGCATAATCATTAACCTTTGCGATCAAAAAGGTCTCCCCGGGAAGTAACAAGGTGTCTGGAAGCCTTGGGATCCATTTTGTTACCATCGGAGGTCCATAATCTCCAGGTATTGCACCGGTGTGAATTGTCCGCCAAACATTTCCTAATTCAAAGTTTTTCAAATTTACAGCTTCTGTACCCACATTGGCCAGCTCCACGTACTGCAGGTTGGACGTCCAGGTTCTGCCGTTCGCTTCAGAAAAAATAATGGTTCGTACCGTGTCGTCCACTATCTGACCCTTGGCTGCAAAGGCTATCATCAGAAATAGCAGCATAAAAATTGTGTTAACTTTTTTCATAATAAAATAGTTTTTTATTGTATTATACATAAAAAGAATTGATTTTCAAAAATTAATAATACGACATTATAACTTTCATATAAATACATAAAATGATCTTTTGTTTATACAAAATGATACGTCAGAAGGGGAGCTTTTCCTGAAAGGCCTATCGGTCTTGTCTATGGATGATGCGTTCTCCGGTATTTCCAGATATGGAACAAATCGACCTGGCTGACAACTTGCTTTAATCCAAAAAGCAGTTGAACCAAATCTGATCATTCTTTAAATTTAAAAAAAAACTGGTGACGAAGCAGAAGAGCTTCACCACCAGTTCCAATTTTTCTAAAAACTATTACTTACTACTTCATTTATTGAATAATTACCTTAAGCACATCTGATTTAAAGTGTTCGTTTTTCAGGTAAATGAAATAAATACCAGGAGTCAGATCACTAACAGACATCTCTCCATTTCCAGATGCTTTCAGACTGGTCTGCTTTACAAGCTCACCTAAAATATTTCTGATTACCACTTCACTTTTAGCACTAACACCTTCAATGAAGAGCACCTCCCTGGCAGGGTTCGGATACACTTTAAAATCACTATGCAGGTATGAATTGATGCCTACAAGGATCTCAAGG
>JAGLSB010000764.1 GCA_023135955.1 Bacteroidales bacterium
CAGATAAAATTCTTAATCGGCGAGGATAGTCTTCATTTAATCTCACACTATCGATATAATTGACAACTTGATTAAGATAGATATCTTCTTTCCAGGTAGAAAGCAAAATACCGGTATTTTCATCAAATTTGATTGTAATCATTTTATTCAAGATGGATTAACACAAGTTTTAAATTTAAAAGGTTTAAAATTTGTCCTATTTTATTAGAATTGAAATTTTTAGTCAAAATATGATTGGTGAATTGTGAATGAAGGAGTAAGAAGTTATTGAATAATAATTAGGTAGAAGTCAAGGCTATGCCTTTTTTTGTGGTATTGTGAAGCTAAAACAACTTCCTTTCCCCTCCTCGCTCTCTACCAGGATTTTACCACCGTGCCTTTCAACAAATTCTTTGCATAAAATCAGTCCAAAACCTGAACCTTTTTCATTGTTTGTTCCAATAGTTGAAATTTGCTCTTCAATTTTAAATAATTTCTTGATTTGTGTTTTTCTCATTCCAATGCCTGTGTCTGTTACTGATATTGTGACGTAATTTTCGATTTCTTTACTTTCAATGCAAACTTCACCATCATTATTGGTGAATTTTATTGAATTGTAAATCAAATTTCTCAAAATTGTTTTCAACATATTTATGTCGGCATGCACATAGACAGAATTTTTAATATTATGAAATAATTTTATCCCCTTATTTTTTGCTAAAGAGTTTAATCCTTTTATCACGAAGTCCGTAATATCCTTAGTGTCAACCCTTTTTGGGCAGAAAGAAATTTCATCTCTTTGTGAATTAGACCATTCAAGTAAATTTTCGAGTAATTCAAAAGTCTGTCGTGATGTATTATTTATAATTTTAGAATATCGTTCAATTTTTTCGGGCGCATAGAGTTTGGCATTTTCTTCTAATAAGCTACTAAATCCCATAATTGAATTAAAAGGACTTTTCAAATCGTGAGCAATTATTGAAAAGAATTTATCTTTTGTAGAGTTTAATTTTTGCAGTTCTAGTGTTTTATCAATAACAATATTCTCAAGATTTTCTGTTAATTTTTGTAGTTCCGAAGTTTTAACACTCACTTTTTCATGCAATTCATTTGTGTATTCAGTTAAATATTCTAACAAATCACTCTTATATATAAGTCCGAAAAAATGGTCATTTTGATAGACTGGTAAAACGTCTGTTAATTTTTCTTTCATTACTTGCAGCGTCTCGTAAACGCTATAATCGGTAGTAATTTGTTGCTTATCAGTCATACAATCAATCACTAAATTATGTGGCCTCCGCAAAATATCTGTCGCTGTTAAAGTTCCAATATAATTCTCATTCTCTTGAATAACAATTGCTTTCTGATTTAACAATTCTTTTTTAACAACATTTATTCCCGAAAAGGGATCAACTGTCATATAATCCCTTTCAACAAAGCATTTAATTTTCATACTTTAAAATGTTGTTTCAATTTCGTTATAATTTATTTTAACCTTTAAATCTACCTTAATAAGTTCGCCTTCGAAAATATAGGGGAAAACTTTTTCCTCTAATAATATTATTAATTTATCTTTGGGAATTTTCGATAAAATCCGCTTACTAACAAAAACCGCTTCTACATTTTCACAATCAAGGTTATCACAAATATCAAAACCGTTAGGTATTAGTAATTCAAACGAACTGGACAATCCTATTTTCCCGTGCGGTGAGTTTTTCCCAATTACTAATATTTCCTGAAAAGGCGGCAATTTTATTTCTTCAAAACTCAAATTTATTGAATACAAAGTTGTTACATTATTATTCATTTATTTTCCTTTATTAGTTCAAACTAAGGTTTTACACACTATTAAATCATTTTCTAATATCTATACAAAATATCAAGCTAATACTAATTTCAATTATCATCTTGTCTAAATGCTAGTATTAATTATTATGGTTAAGGACATGTTTTAATGGTTTTCAACATAACATAAATCCTAAAACTATTGTTAATTAATCCTGGACAACATTTGTTACCTTGATTGGGAAATATGAAATTTTCTTAAAATTTCTAAACTGTATATAATCAACGTATTAAGTGATTCGGGTTATTTTAGAATTCAGATCATTTTGAAATTTATTTTGATCTAACTTGTATGAATACAGCATTTTATAATCAATGTTAAAAAGATTTAAAAAAAAATGATAAAATTGTCTGTTAAGCAGAAAAAATTGATGTTTTTGCCCAAAACAAAATCTGAATTAAGAAGAGAGATGATGAATTAAATCATAGATGAAACATGTAGGGAAGATAACTTATATTTCCCCTTGTCTACCAAATACTAATTTAGCAGTCAAGAGGGAGAATTGAAATAGAATATGAATCAGATTGCGCTTATTATTTGAGTACAATCATATTTAAGGATTTTGTGAAATCCATTGTAGAAAGTTTGTAAAAATACATTCCGTTTGAAACTTCTTCCCCCTTATAATTGAGGCCTTCCCAAACAACAGAATGCGTTCCTGCTCCAAAGCTTTTATTATCAATTAGAACATCAATCTTTCTACCCAGAAAATCATAGATCTCCAAATTTAAGTTAGCTTCTTTGGGAACTTCGAATTGGATTACAGTTGATGATTTAATTGGATTAGGATAATTTTGAGAAACGGCGTACTCTGTTGGTAAAGCATCCACGTCGTGAATCCCGGTATAACCGGCTTTGAAATTAGGGGTATAAATTTCCTCGTCAAAAACTGTTCCATCGCGTAGAATATGCGAATAAAATAAACTATCACCTTTGAAATGTAATTCAGAATAACCAAACTGAGAATTTGTAGTTGTGTAACTTTCAACCATATATCCGTTGTTATCATGATCTGGAACAGGAACATCCATTGTAGCGCCTCCATTGCCAACAACAATTTGTGGTATTCCATTATTAAGATCGATTGGCGGGTTCATTTCGCCATTTAGATTTAATTTTTTAGTTCTCACATAATAATGAGAATGACCATTAAAAATTAAATCCGCTCCGTTTTGATAAAGTGGAATACCCCAGGCTTCATGAAATTCATCCTCATATGCCTTTTCTCCGAAATCAAAAATCGGATGGTGCCAGACAGCTATTAGCCATTGTTTTGGATTATTCTGAATTGCGTCCATCAACATTGTAAGCTGCTCTCCTGTAACAGTCGATTTGTCTGAATCTAAAACAACAAATCTCACATTTTCATAATCAAAAACGAAATATTTTCCCTCACTAAATACAAACTTTCCGTCGCAAAATTGTTCTTTTTGTCCGGAGAGAAAATTATTCCAATTAGCTAGACCAAGAGTTGTTTCGGTAGCTCCATGGTTACCCGGGGATGCCATATAAAATGGGGGACTTTGATTTTGTCCGGTAGTTCCAAAAACAGAAGTAACAGATGTGTACCAATCTTCCCATTGACTCAAAACGTCACCATTATCAACAACATCTCCGGAACTAATAATAAATTTAGCGTCGGGAGTATTTGTCAACATGGAATGCATGACTTCTCTATGCTCTGGATTATCGTTTCGGGTGTCTCCATAAGCAACAAATTTCCAATCTTGTGAAAAGACATTTGAAGTCCCGATAAATAAAACGATACTGGCGATAAATATTATTTTCATATAGCTTATTGATCTTTTCTTGTGAAATTTCATTTTACAAATATTAATAGAATTATGTTTATTTAGTAATGGAGGCGAAGATACTAAATATCCCTAATAATGGGGTTGGAGTATATGTTATAACGGTTAATTACTTCCTGCTATAATTTGTTAAAACTAATGGAAATGTAAATATGTTTCGATAGTTTAATAAAGTCCCTAAAAGATAAATTTCCAGACTTATAATTTCCCCCCTTTTGTAAAATCGCTATATTTCCGTAACCACGCGACATGGTAGTCCAGTCATTCCGGCAAACTTGACAGGATAAGTATGCATAGTACAAGCTAATGACTTATTATCCTGAACCAGTTCACCCAAATTGCATAAATTCTCCACAATAAAAACACCTCTGTCAGCACAATACTGATCTTTAAGAGGATGTTCTGATCCACGTCGAATTCCTGCAAAATCAACACCAATTATTGAGATCTTTTTTTCCAGCAGAGCATCAATTAAATCATTCGATAGATGAGGATGGTTTGTAAAATATTCTTTTGTTCCATAGCCATGCTTTTCAATAAAACCGGAATAAAAAGCAACAAACATTTCAGGTTCAACCAGAGACAAATCAATGTGTTTTATATCAATCTCTTCATCAAAGATGTTTTTTACATTAAAAACAATACCCTTTCTTTTTACAAAGGATAAAGGAAATTCTTTATCCAATACATCAAAATGAGTCCCCATATGCCCAAATTCATTAGTTGCTACATTACTACTAACTTCTTTGCTTGCATATTCAGTTACTAAAACGGTCAGGTCTATTAACATATAACAATCCTTTCATTATTAAATTTTCAATTTTCTTAATTCTGATTAGTCTCATTTTTCACGTTCATTTGAATATTTTGCAATAAGGTTTTTATTAGCTGTAAAAAATATATATCATATGCTGGTTGCCTTGGAATTACTAATTATGCATTACCCGCTGGCTTTCTCATCTTGCCCTGTATATGTTATTGATGGTTTTGAGTGGTAATTGCATGTTTAACATCGTTACAAATTTTAAGATAATAACTATCTGTTATTGTTTGTTTATTGTA
>JAGLSB010000765.1 GCA_023135955.1 Bacteroidales bacterium
GAAGCTTCTTTTCCTGAAGTAACAAGAGGAACTAAAGAGGGTCGGGCAGGTATTATATTATGACCAAGTTTCTTTGCTAGTTCATAACCATCGCCTGTGGAACCGGTGGCCGGGTAGGATTTTCCGCCTGTTGCGATGATTACTGTTTTTCCATGAAACTTAATTGTTTCAGAATTTACACTGACTTCCACTCCCGATATCTTGCCCGATTCAGTTAATAAATTTAAAACCTGCGCATTATATATAAAATTAATAGAGAATTTGTTTAGCCATTTCATAATTGCTTTTAGAACATCAGCAGCTTTATTATTTTCAGGAAAAATTCTATTTCCTCTTTCTGTTTGAGTTTTAAGTCCATGTGAATTTAATAGTTCCACAATGTCAGATGAGAAAAAATTATGAAAAGCAGTCCTTAGGAATTTCCCATTTGGGAATATATTCTTAAAATATTCATCCATGGAAGAGTCATTAGATATATTACATCTTCCCTTACCGGTAATAAGCAATTTTCTTCCGGGTCGTTCCATTTTTTCCAAAACGAGAACCTTTAATCCGAGTTCGGCAGCATGTCCTGCTGCTATCAATCCTGCAGCTCCCGCCCCAACAATTATCAACTCGTAAGATTTTTGCTTCATCGATCAAAGTTAAAATTTATTATTTGAATCGATTACGCGATCGTAATTCAAGATAGGATTGTAATATTAATGTCCTTAAGTTTATGTTTAATGACAGTCTTGAGATTCAAAGCAGTTTCATTAATTTTCCAAAGCTAAATTTCAAAAACTTTATAATGGCTCACAAAGTAACTGCACAGCTAATAAATCCACAAAGCATAGTAATTGTTGGAGGGTCTAATAATATTAATAAACCGGGCGGGAAAGTGTTGAAGAATATTAAGGATGGTGCTTTCAAAGGAAAACTTTATGTTGTAAATCCGAAAGAAAATATTGTGCAGGGTGTAAAAGCTTATACAAATGTTGAGGAATTACCTGGATGCGATCTTGCGATTTTAGCAATTCCGGCTCGTTTTTGCCCTGAAGCAGTAAAGATCCTAACGGAAGAGAAGAAGACAAAAGCATTTATTATAGTTTCAGCCGGATTCTCCGAGGAAAATGAAGAAGGGGCAAAGCTGGAAGCCGAAGTCACCAAATTGGTTGATGATGCCGGGGCAAGTCTTATCGGACCAAACTGTATTGGTGTTATGACTCCCTTTTATCAGGGTGTTTTTACACTTCCAATCCCTAAGCTCTCCCCAAAAGGAGTCGATTTTATTTCAGGCTCGGGGGCAACAGCTGTGTTTATTATGGAATCGGGTGTACCGAAAGGTTTGGAATTTGCAAGCGTGTTTTCTGTTGGCAATAGTGCACAATTGGGTGTGGAAGAAATTCTGGAATATCTCGATGAAACCTATGATTCGGAAACTAGTTCTAAGAATAAAATACTTTATATTGAAAGTGTGGATAAACCTGATAAACTGCTCAAACATGCTACCTCATTAATTAAGAAGGGTTGTAGAATTGCTACAATTAAATCGGGGATAACAGAAGCAGGAAGCAGGGCAGCTTCTTCACATACAGGTGCTATGGCAAACTCTGATCTTGCTGTAGATGCACTCTTTAGGAAAGCCGGGATTATTAGATGCTACGGGAGGGAAGAACTTTCTTATATGGCCGGTGTATTTGGACACGCAGAAATACCTGGCGATAATATTGCCATCATTACCCATGCCGGCGGACCGGCTGTAATGTTAACAGATGTATTATCAGAAGGTGG
>JAGLSB010000766.1 GCA_023135955.1 Bacteroidales bacterium
GACATTGATGACCCACCAATTTTTTCTACTGTTAACATTGGATATTTATTTTAAAGAATTGAACGGAAATAATATATTTAATTCGAATAGCCTACAAGGCACAAAATTACTAAGAATTTTTGAATAAGATATTATTTAGCAGTAGCATGATAGGTTCAACGCATTTAAATATCATAAAGCAAGGGTTATCCCTCTGGGCGTGTACGAGATACGAATAAGCCCTAAGGGCTTAAACAACAATAACCACGGGTGAAACCCGTGGTATGGAATCGCAACACATCCCCAGTCCCAATATTTTTGCCGCAGGCAAAAATATTGGGACTGTTCCTTTCATTTTTTAATTATAAACGTGTGAACCAGTCTGTATTTATCTTAACCTCCTCAACCATTTCTATAGAAACTCCCAAATTCAATTCTTTTAGTCTTTCTGCAAATTCATTTCCATCAATTAAATCAATTGGGATTGCACCATCACGTGATGCTTCCTTTTTAGCTTCTCTTGTAAAACTTCCAGTAGTCAAAATCAGTCCTTTATCTGCTCTTCCACTCATTGCACCTCTAAAATCTCGGACTACCGAAGAAGACACTGAGCCTTGATATCTTTTAGCTTGAAAAACTACATGATAAGAAAGAATACCGCCAAGTTTAATTAATCCTTTTCCGTCTATGCCTCCATCATTGCTTCGGCCTGTAACTTCAACATTGACAAAACCAAGTTCTCTTAAAATTCTTTGACATAATCGTTCAAATTGATCTGGGTGAATTTCCCTCATGGTTTCAATTAACTTATCTTGCCACCCAAATTCTTCTATCTCCTCAATTTTAGCATCTAATTGAGGTTCATTATTGGTTTCCGCTTGTTTTTTAGTCCTTTGTTCTTTGTCGATTCTTACTACAATATTTTTTACTTTTTCCTTATCAACAGCTTCCGTTTCTCGTCCATTTTCTGTTAATGCCCAAATACCTCTTGAAGAGTTTTCAAGTAATCCATAACGCTTCAAATAGTTTTTAGCCCAAGCAAGTCGATAAGTTAATTTAGTTCTACTTTCTCTATGGATCTCATTAGTAGCCTCTTCTGGCAAATTAAGGATAGCAATCACCTGTTCTTCGATTTCATTTAAGGCTCCTGAGCCACCCAAATTCTTCAATGCAATAAGTGTAGGGTTAAAAGAGGTCGTCATATTTATATTTAAAGTGTATATCCATAATTCAGTTTGTGTTTAATGAAAGGTACCTAACAGATAAGGAGAATATTCATAAATTTCGATAAAGCATCAATTTGAATATCAACGATTGAATTTTAGTGCCATTGCAGATTTGGATTCAACTATTTCACCCTTATTATAAACCAGGTCCCCATTTACAAATGTTTTTTCCACCTTATTAGAGAATTCTTGATCTTCAAGTGGTGACCAACCACATTTATATAATATATTATGCTTGTCTACTTTCCATGAAGTATTTGGATTTACAAGTACCATGTCGGCAAAAAAGTTTTCTTTTAAATATCCACGTCTTTCAATTTTGAAAATATCGGCCGGGGTGTGACACATTTTCTCTACTATCTTTTCAGTAGAAATTAATCCTTTTTCAGCAAATTCCAACATGCTTACCAGGCTATGTTGCACCATTGGCCCACCAGAAGGAGCTTTAAAATAGGAATTTTGCTTTTCTTCAAAAGTATGTGGAGCATGATCAGTGGCAATAACATCAAGTTTGCCGGAGAGAATACCTTCAAAAAGGGCTTTTCTGTCAGATTCTTTTTTTATTGCAGGATTCCATTTTATAAGGCTGCCTTTGGTATTGTATGAATCCTCATTAAACCACAGATGATGGACACATACTTCAGCTGTTACCTTCTTTTCAGTTGAGGGTATATCATTTCTGAATAACTCAAGTTCTTTTGCTGTCGAAATATGCAGAACGTGAAGTCGGGAGTTGAATCTATCTGCAAGTTCAACTGCTAAAAAGGATGAAATGAAACAGGCTTCTGTATTTCTTATCTCCGGATGATATTTGAAGGCTAGATTTTCGCCGTATTTTTTATGATATATTTCTGAATTCTTTCTGATAGTTGTTTCGTCTTCACAATGAGTTGCAATAAGGACAGGTGATTCTGCAAATATAGCCTCAAGGCTTTTCCGGTTATCAACCAACATATTTCCTGTTGAAGAACCCATGAATACTTTTAATCCACAGGTAGCAGAAGGATCAATTTTTTTGATTTCAGAGATATTATCATTAGTTGCCCCAAAATAAAAGGAGTAATTTACCAGTGAAGAATTCGAGGCAATCTCAAATTTCTTATTCAGCTCTTCAATAGTTACAGCCTGTGGAATTGTGTTAGGCATTTCCATAAAAGAGGTCACACCACCAGCAGCTGCGGCTCTCGATTCCGTATAAATATCACCCTTTTGAGTGAGGCCAGGTTCCCTGAAGTGCACTTGATCGTCGATAATGCCTGGAATAAGAATGAGCCCTGATGCTTCAATGATCTCACAGGAATCAGGAGGAGTAATTTCACTTTCAGAAATTATTTTAATGAAAGAGTCTTCTGTCAGCAGATTTCCGACAAAGCCTCTGCCATCATTAACAATTAATGCATTTTTTATGAGAAATGAACTCATCTTTTATATTTTCTAAAGATACTTCCAATTTTCATTTTTATGACTCCCCATACTGCCTCATTTACAATACCACCACTCATCTTAGAGGAACCCTCCTTTCTGTCTGTGAAAGTTATAGGGATCTCAACAAGATTAAATCCATATTTCCATGCAGTAAATTTCATTTCAATCTGGAATGCATAACCTTTAAACTTGATCCTATCCAGCTCAATGGTCTCCAGAACCTGTTTGGTATAACATTTAAAACCTGCAGTGGGATCATGGATTTTCATTCGGGTGATTATTCTTACATAAATTGAAGCAAAATAGGATAATAGTACTCTGCTCATTGGCCAGTCGACTACATTAACCCCTGAAACATATCTGGATCCTATTGCAAGATCGGCTCCATTTAATGCACAAGCTTTATTCAGTTTCTCCAGATCATTTGGATTGTGAGAAAAATCGGCATCCATTTCATATATATACTTGTAGTTTTTTTCAAGAGCCCATTTAAATCCTCGTATATAAGCAGTACCAAGTCCGAGTTTCCCTTCTCTTTCAATAAGATGAAGTTTATCATTATTGTTTATCAGAAGTTCTTTAACAATCGCTCCGGTTCCATCAGGCGAGCCATCATCGATAATAAGTACATCAAACTTTGTATTAAGAGAGAAAACGGTGGAAATTATTTTCTCCACATTTTCTTTCTCATTATAAGTTGGTATAATAACGAGGTTTTCTTTCAAGATTTTATCTTTTAATTCTCGCGAAGATAAGATATTTGGCTGATTTTTTTTTTATAATTAAGGTTAAATTGTGTTAATACATCAACAATGGAATACGTATTTATTCAATATAGAGATTTTAGAAAGAACCAAATACTTCCTTTCTCGGCATAATTGTAGTAACCATTTTTTGACCTTTAAGTTCATTTTAGGAATAGAGATTCAAAATTGCCCTAATATAATATTGTATGGTTCCAAAAAATAGCATTATTATTAATTGAGTGCCCCTTTAGGTTATATCATAATATTATTCCAGTATAATTTTATTCGAGAATTTGATAATCCTTGACTTTGAGATGAGAGAATCACGAATGAAAACAAAGCCATATTAAATTATGATTACAAATAATAAGAAAGAACATCAGGAATTGTTGGTAAAAAACAAGTCAAATGAAGAAGTCCTCAAAAAAACAAATAAGCTCTCTTTGATAGCTATTGAGACACTTTTTCAATTAGTCATGAAAATGCCCAAATATTTTTCGTAATAAAATTGACTGATATTCAAGACCTTGTAAATTATTTTAAATTTAATTCTAAATATGTTTGGTGGTTAAAAAAACACCATCTATATTTGCAGCCCCAAACACGGGAAAAACGTTCTCAACAACTTCTGAAAATGGTGCTAAATAATCTGAAAAAAGATTTGGAATTATGGAATTAATTCATTTATCTTTGCACCCGCTTTTCGCAGAGAAGGTTCTTAAAAATGATGTAAAAAAATATTTAATTATTTTTCAAAAAAGATTTGGAAAATAGAAATTAAAATAACTAACTTTGCATCCGCTTTCCAAAAAAGCAAGTTCTTAAATAACGAATTATTACGATTGCAGAGATTGCAAAATGTTGTGTCTGTGTAGTCGAAAATTATAATGAACAGAAGTTCTTTGAAGGTATTGAAAAGGTAAGAAATTAAAAAGGTCAAAAGAGGCACTCTCAATTTATTGAAAGTGATTATTAAATCTTGAGCAATATTTAACTTATAATTACAATGAAGAGTTTGATCCTGGCTCAGGATGAACGCTAGCGGCAGGCCTAACACATGCAAGTCGAGGGGTAA
>JAGLSB010000767.1 GCA_023135955.1 Bacteroidales bacterium
ATCAATCATTACATCGCCAATGATTAATACTTTCTGGGAAGAAAAATCTTTAAAAATTTTATCTAAATTTAGTTTTGATAGCATGGGGTTGGTGGATTGGTTTGCTGATGTGCTAGTGTGTTTATGTGCTGGTGCTAAGTTAAACTCAGCTTTCGGAAGTTTACAACCGAAAGATGTTAGTTGAATTCATGCTGAACCTGGTTCAGTACTAGTCCCGATCCCGATAGCCATCGGGACTCTCGGGATCTTAGCCTGCTTGTTTGCTGTTTGCAAATATATTATTTTAAAACGGATCGACATCAATATTAATTCGGACTTTTTTAATCTTATTATCAGATTCTAAAGCATCTAGCTTTTCTGTCAACAACAGTTTAGCCTTCTTAAATGAGGCCTTTTTCTCAATTTTCAAAATTATCTGATGTAGATACCAGTTTTTTACTCTGGAAACCAGTGGTGTATGTGGTCCCAAAACTCTCTTTCCAAATATTTTTCTCAATTCAATCGATAATTCAGATGCAGCTATTTTTCCATCATTAAATTCTTTAGATTTGATTTGTATTTTGATCATTCTTACGTATGGAGGATAATTGAATTCCTGCCTTTCTGCATTCTGCTCCTTAAAAAATGAAACAAAGTCATTATTAAGTACATGCTGAATTACTGGATGGGAAATATCTGTTGTCTGAATAATCACCATACCTCTTTTATTCTTCCTGCCAGCTCTCCCGCTAACCTGCGACATAAGCTGAAAGCTTCTTTCCAAGGCCCTGAAATCGGGAAAATTTAGCATCTGATCTGCATTTAATATCCCGACAAGAGCAACATTATCAAAATCCAGACCCTTAGAAAGCATTTGTGTTCCAACCAGAATATCTGTCGACCCTTCTCCAAAAGATTTCAAGATTCTGTCATATGAATTTTTTGAACGCGTAGAATCGAGATCTAATCTTGCAATCTTCACGCCCGGGAAAATTAGTTCCATTTCATCCTCAACCAGTTCAGTGCCAAATCCCCTTGTTACTAATCTGGTGCTATTACACTCCGGACATTGCTTAGGAATCTTTGTGTTTGAACCACAATAATGACATAAAAGATAATTTCTACTTTTATGATGTGTGAAGCTAACATCACATGATTTACAATTAGGCATCCAGCCACAAATATCGCATTCAATGTATGATGAATATCCGCGACGGTTTTGAAAAAGAATAATTTGCTTTCTTCTTTTAAGTGTCTCTTCTATATGCTTAATCAGCACTGGAGTAAAAACAGATCTCATTTCTCTTTTCAAGCGTGATTTCCTAATATCAGCTATCAGTATCTCAGGGAGCATAAGTCCACCAAAACGTTCGGTAAGTTTTACATATCCATATTTTCCGGTATTACAATTCGCATAAGTTTCCATACAAGGAGTAGCAGTTCCGAGTAATACTTTAGCATTATGGTATGATGCTAAAACGATGGCACTATCGCGGGCATGATATCTTGGAGCAGGATCATATTGTTTAAAAGTATTTTCGTGCTCCTCATCAACAATTACGAGTCCCAGATCTCTGAATGGTAAAAACAAGGCAGACCTGACACCGATAATAAGTTTATATTCATCTTCCTTATTATCGATTAACTTACGATAAACCCCTACCCTTTCAGAATCATTGAATTTACTGTGGTAAACTCCAATTGTGTCACCAAACACTTTTTTCAGGCGATCAACAATCTGTGAAGTCAGTGCTATTTCAGGAAGCAGATACAGTACCTGTCTCCCTTGAGAAATGATCTCTTTAATCAAAGATATATAAATCTCTGTCTTGCCACTAGATGTAACACCATGTAGCAGAGTAACATCTTTTTCCTTAAATGAGTTTTTAATTTCTTCAAAAGCTATATTCTGTGCTTTGCTCAATGAAAAAGTCTCACGGGTTCTAGCTTGAATATTAAAAGGTTCTACTTTATCTTTTTCAATCTTATTAATCAGACCTTTGCTAAATAAATTATTAATAAGATTTAAGCTGAAATTTTCATAAAGTAATGCTTGTTTAATTTCCGTTTTTCCTTCAGAATATGATTTTGCCAAAAAAGTCATAAGCTCTCTTTGTCGTGGCGATCTGCCAAATTCAGCTTCCCATCCTTCTGTAGAAATCAATTCTCTTCCTGCTTCGCTTAAAAGTAAATAAATTTCCTTCTTCGGTTTATAGTCCTCTCTAAGTCTCTCTTCGATAAAAATCACTTTTTCATCCAGCATTTCCCTTATGTCTTTTTGAACATTCTTAAGACCTGTTTTTCCGGGAAGCTCAGAAATGCTAACAGCATTATTCTTTTTTAGATATCCACTAATAAGTTTTTGTCTCTCATTCAATTCTGAAGTCTTTTCATATGTTTCATTCAGAATAATCTTAGATTCACTCTCGAGCTTAAGCCCACCTGGCAATCCAGCTTTTAACACCTCCCCCAAGCTGGTAATATAATATTCAGAGATCCATTTCCACAGTTTGAGTTGAGATTCTCTTACAATAGGGGCCTTATCAATAAACTCAGATATTTCTTTGACATTCTCAAGATCCGGTTCATTATTATGCAAACGATAAATTATAGCCGTGTATAATTTGCGCTGACCTAAAGGCACGATAATCCGCATTCCAATTTCCGGGAGGAGGGTGATATTTTCCGGGATTCGATAAGTATATAATTCTTTTATTGCAAGGGGCAGAATAACATCTGCGAATGAATACTTCTTGCTCATTTTTTTAATGAAATAATCCCTGATAATAAATCAGAGCGGTATTTTGGTTGTAATAAATGGATTACACAGTCTTGCTTAGCAGCTTATACTGATAAAATATCAGCCATTTCCAGATCAACAGGATCTATGCTTTTATGTCTTTTTGTTACTTTTCGGAAGGGAACATAAACAATTTCATTATCCTTGATACCAATCATAACAGACTTCTGATCATCGAGCAAGGCTTCTATTGCATAATAGCCAAGTTTACTGGCATTGTACCTGTCTTTTGCCGAAGGAGTTCCTCCACGCTGAATATGTCCAAGAATAGATACCCGAACGCTGTAATCTTCAAAATCCTTTTTTACTTTTTCTGCTATTTGCATTGCACCACCTTCTTCATCACCTTCAGCCACGATTATTATGTTACTGGATTTCTTTCTTTTATGTCCTTTCTCCAGATGATCCTTAAGTCCAGCAACCTGATTTTCTTGTTCGCGAACAAAAATTGCCTCAGCTCCTGTTGCAACACCACCTTCCAAGGCAATAAATCCGGCATCACGTCCCATTACTTCAATAAAAAACAATCTGTTATGACTGCTGGCGGTATCTCTAATCTTATCAATAGCTTCAACTACAGTATTTAATGCAGTGTCATATCCTATAGTATAATCAGTCCCAAATATGTCGTTATCAATTGTTCCTGGTATGCCTATAAAGGGAATGCCGGGATATTCATCACAAAAAATTCTGGCCCCAGTCATCGATCCATCTCCACCTATAACAACAACAGCATCTATTTCTTCTTTTTTCAAATTATCATAAGCCATTTTCCTTCCTTCTGCTGTCATAAACTCCTTACTTCTTGCAGTTTTAAGGATAGTACCTCCCCGACCAATTATATCGCTGACACTAAATGATTTTAATTCTTTAAAATGACCATTAATCATACCATGATATCCGTGTCGGATGCCAATTACCTGCATTTCATTATATACGGCAGCTCTTGTTACACCTCTAATGGCTGCGTTCATTCCTGGTGCGTCTCCTC
>JAGLSB010000768.1 GCA_023135955.1 Bacteroidales bacterium
TTTAGACCAAAATGGCAGATTAGTCAATAATGGCAATATTTTAAGTTCTCAAATTGATGTCACAGATTTAGCGAATGGTTTCTATTTTTTAACTATTAATTGTGAAAATGAAATCTTTAGAACTAAATTTATTAAATTTGATTATTAGATTTGCTCAAAACATAATATTTAAGAAAATATTAAGAAACTTTCTGTCTGGCTCATATTGTTTAAACAGTCAATAATCATTGGCATTGCTTGAAAACATTTATTAAAACAAGAAAGAACAGCAACATACAATAAATAGGATTTCATGTGGCCGGTACACCTTGGCATGAAGTACCAGCTATATTGTTCAGGATGATTAATTAAAACAGATTCAAGTGAAACGATTCTTTAGCCTCCTTTTTCTGTCAATATTTTACCTTATTGGAATTCTGGCTCAGGACACCACCTATTATTACTCCAGCAATGGGAGATATGAAGAAAGTTTTGCCCAGGCTAAAATGCAGAAAAAGCTCACAAGAAAATCAGAGAAAAAAGTTAATATAAAGCGACTTGTTCTTCATGACAATATATGGAAAGAAGAAGCTAATAGTTGTATAAAAAGCATTGATGAAACACATCATAAAATATCCAATAAGAACGAAGGAATATTTTCAAAAAAGATAATACGCGAATTTGAAAAGACAGATGGAGATATTATTCATTTTAAGGAATATTATGATGATAAATTAATTCGCAGTGGGTCAACGACTAGTCTCATTCCGCTGGTTTTAGAAGATACATTAAAAGTATATTTTCCCAACAGACAGCTTAAATCTGTTTCTATTTATGAAAATAATCAGTTGATTAGTAATGAGAACTGGAATAATGATGGGTCAAAGTATATAGACAATATATTCTATTCTGTTGATGAAACTCCTGAATATTCATTAGGACAGGAGCATTTCAAGTATTATATTCTCAAAAGCATACAGGATGCAAAGATTGATTTAGGACAATATAATGATAAAATTGTTCTAGCCTGGGTAGTGATGGAGGATGGTTCTATTCAAGGCGTACGGCGGGTTAGTGGTAAATCGGCAGGACTAAGTAATTTTTTGATTGAACTAATAGAGAGTTTGGAAGGGAATTGGATTCCTGCTGAATTAAATGGTGAGATTGTTAGATATTTTATGAAGATTCCTTTTAACTTTGCCCATCATACTGAAGGTTTTGATAATATTGAATTAAGTGGCGGAATGTTGATCTGGGATTAGGATTTATTGAGTTGTATACCTGGGTTTCTAGTTTTAAATTCCATGAAATATTCTAATGAAAATATAGCTTTACTTTTCAAATTAAATATATTTATTTATGAAATTAGCAATTTTAGGTCTTGGTGTTTCCGGAGCGCTGTTATTCCTCTATTCTGTATATGCCTTTTGGGTTCACCCCGAGCAATTTAAAACGATTGCTTATATTTTCATGTTCTTAACGGTAGTGTTCTTTGTTCTTGTCATTCTAAAGAAAGTTAAGGATGGAAAGGACCTAAGAAAAAAAATCAAAGGCGGAAAATAAGATTTTTGGCTATGTAAAATAGAGTTTGGTTCTCAGTTAGCTCTATTGAAGAATCTATTCGGGCACTAATCAAGCTTCAAAACAGCTAAGAAAGCTGTTTGAGGAACTTCAACATTCCCTACTTGTCTCATTCTTTTCTTACCTTTTTTCTGCTTTTCAAGGAGTTTACGCTTTCTTGTAATATCTCCCCCATAACATTTTGCAGTAACATCTTTTCGAACTGCCTTGACTGTTTCGCGAGATATAATTTTTGCCCCAATAGCAGCCTGAATTGCGATATCAAATTGCTGACGAGGGATAAGGTCTTTTAACTTTTCGCACATTCTTCTACCAAAATCATATGCGCTTCCTCTATGAATAAGTGTGCTTAGAGCGTCTACCATTTCTCCATTTAGAAGAATGTCAAGACGTACGAGATCAGCTTTTTCGAAACTGCTGGTATAATAATCAAAAGAAGCATAACCCTTGGAAATAGACTTCAATTTATCGTAAAAATCGAATACAATTTCTGCTAGTGGCAGCTCAAAGCTAAGTTCTACCCTATTTGAGGTTAAATAAACCTGGTTTTTTAAAACGCCTCTTTTATCAAGACAAAGTTTCATAACAGGTCCTACATATTCTGCCTGTGAGATAACTTGAGCAGAGATATATGGTTCTTTAATATAATCTATTAGAGTAATATCGGGTAATCCTGATGGATTATGTACTTCAATTATTTCTCCCTTTTTTGTATTAACTACATAGGAAACGTTTGGCACAGTTGTGATTACGTCCATATCAAATTCGCGATCCAGTCTTTCCTGAATAATTTCCATATGCAATAGTCCCAAAAATCCACAACGAAATCCAAATCCCAATGCGACAGACGATTCGGGGATAAATGTGAGAGAGGCGTCATTTAGCTGCAGTTTTTCTATTGAAGTGCGTAGATCTTCATAATCATCAGCATCTACCGGATAAATTCCGGCAAAAAGCATGGGTTTCACATCTTCAAAACCCTCGATAGCCTTATCGCAAGGCTTCTCAACATGAGTTATTGTATCTCCAACCTTTACTTCAAGAGACGTTTTTATTCCTGAAATAATATAACCAACATCTCCAGCTTTTAATTCATTCTTTGGCTCTGGTTTTAATTGCAACACTCCAACTTCATCGGCATGATATTCCTTTTCAGTGGCAAAGAATTTTACGAGATCTCCCTTTTTTATTGTTCCGTTAAGTATACGGAAATAGGCAAATATACCCCTGAAATTATTATATACGGAATCAAAAATTAATGCTTGTAAAGGTGCATCCGGATCGCCGGTAGGAGCAGGAACATTATCGATTATTGCGTCAATAATTTTATCAACACCAAATCCGGTTTTCCCACTTGCTTCAATGATATCTTCTCGTTCACATCCAAGCAAGTCAACAATTTGATCTTTTACCTCGTCGGGCATGGCATTATCCATATCCATTTAGTTCAAAACAGGAATTATCTCAAGATCATTATCAATGGCTTTATACAGAACGGAAATAGTCTGTGCCTGAATTCCCTGAGTAGCATCTACAATAAGCAATGCACCCTCACAGGCTGCAATTGATCTGGAAACTTCATAAGAGAAATCTACATGTCCTGGAGTATCGATCAGATTTAGTATATACGATTCACCCTTTTCATTTTTATAAGCCATTTGAATAGCATGACTCTTGATTGTAATCCCTCTTTCTCTTTCGAGATCCATACTGTCGAGAACCTGATCTTTAAAATCCCGATCTTTTACCGTGTCGGTATATTGTA
>JAGLSB010000769.1 GCA_023135955.1 Bacteroidales bacterium
ATGTCGACGGGGGAATTCTTGCTACGATTGGTAAGCCTTCAAATGAAGAATAAGTAAATATTAAACATATGGAAAATATTAATCTTTTATTAGCATTATTTCTACTGGTAATAAGCAGTTGTAATCTGAATAAGACATCGAATATTATATTTTCTAACCCCTTGGCAATCGATCGTGAAGATGAGATTGTACAAATACCTTATAATGATCTTTCAGAGCTAATTGGTGAGTTTGATGAAACACAACTTCCTGTTTTTATAGATGGAGGGGATACTTTAACCACTCAATTTATCGATTATGAAAAGGACGGCTCTATTGATGATATCCTTATAGAAATAAACTTATTAGCTTCTTCTCAAAAATCTATCCTTGTACAAATTATACCTGCCGATGAATACCCTGATTTCATTGCGAAAACTAATATTCGATTTGCAGCTCATGACGATTTTGATACTGAACTTGATTATGCAGAAAGGATTCAAACAGTTGAAACGAAAGAAACTTCTAAGATTCTCCAGATGGAGGGTCCAGCATGGGAAAATGATAAAGTTGGATTCAGAAATTATTTCGACCTGAGAAACGGGATGGATATTTTTGGTAAGTTAACAAGTGAGATGGCTCTAGAAAATGTTGGCGTTAATAAATATACTAAAAGTAATTCCGAGCTTCCTCCTGTTGAATCTTATCACGAGTTTGCTGATTGGGGAATGGATATTCTAAAGGTTGGAAATTCTCTAGGATCTGGCGCTATTGCACTATTTACTCAGGACTCTTTATATCGAATTGGCGATAATGGGAAAGGAACTTTTCAAAGACTATATGAAGGTGACTTACAATCTGAATTTCGCTTTTCTTTCCCAGGCTGGAAAGCGGGTGGAAAAGAATTTGACATCGATCATTATGTAAAAATTACAGCTAATTCCTATTCTTATAATTCAAGCCTGGTACTAAACAGTAATGTTGATGATGCTGAATTTGTTACTGGAATTGTAAATTTAGATAGTGAAGATTTCTATATTGAGCAAATTTCAGATAAATACAATGTCTATTATACGCATGATGTACAAGCCTATAACCATGTAGATCTAACATTGGCAATAGTTGCCAAAAATAATCTGGTACAAGAAACAGGAGCATGTCCTGAAACTGGTGATGGAATTACTCAGACTTATTTCATAAAATTTAATACTGAACCTCAACAAAAAGTCGATTATTGGTTTTATGCATTTTGGGAAACCTCAGATAGTAAGTTTTCAAATCCTGAAAATAATATTGATGCTATTCGAACTGAAATAAACAAGCGCGAAAATCCAATTAGGTATATTTCTGAATAAATATCAATTATCATAAAATTTTCATTATTTTCGACAGATTATGGCAAGATTTAAACGATTAAATGTTATTAACAAAGTTGGTGAGCAAGGAATGATACCTGTTTACTACAGTCCGGACATAGATCGTATGAAGAAAATCCTTACCGCCTGTTACAATGGAGGACTTCGCTCTTTCGAATACACTAATCGAGGGGATTTTGCTCATGAAGTTTTTGCGGAACTTAATAAATGGGCAGAGAAAGAATTGCCAGATATGATATTAGGAGCGGGCTCCGTTATGGATGCTGGTACAGCTAGTATATATATGCAATTAGGAGCTGCCTTCATCGTCTCTCCAGTTTTAAAAAGAGACATGGCTAAGGTTTGTAATCGAAGAAAGGTCGCATGGATGCCTGGATGTGGTTCAGCAACAGAAATTTCTTATGCTGAAGAACTTGGTGCAGAAATTGTAAAAATATTCCCTGGCTCCGCAGTAGGTGGATCTAGTTTTGTTTCTGCAGTTTTGGGTCCCTCTCCCTGGTCTTCCATTATGCCAACCGGAGATGTTGCACCTACAGAAGAAAATCTAAGTGCCTGGTTTAAATCGGGTGTTTATTGTGTTGGAATGGGATCTAAACTGATTACAAAAGAAATAATTAATAATGAAGATTATGATCAATTAAGTAATAAATGTCGGGAGACACTTAAGCTTATTGAAAAGCTGAGGAGTTGATTGGCACTTTCCATTTGATCCTTTTATATCAGCAAAAAATTTTATAAGGAGTATTAATATTTATGCAAAATTATGTATTTGCAAAAAGTTCAAAGTCAAAATATATGATCAGAAAAACAGTTCTTTTAGTATTAGCTATACCTTTTTTTATTTCTTGCCAGAATAAGGAGACACATGAAGTATTGAAACTAGCTCATGGGCTTGATCCATCACACCCTGTTCATAATGCAATGGTATATATGGCAGATAGGTGTAATGAAATATCCGATGGGCAACTTCAAATTGAAATTTATCCTTCCGGCCAATTAGGATCAGAGCAACAATGTGTAGAATTACTGCAAATTGGGAGTCTTGCGATTACTAAGGTCTCTGCGGCAATTATGGAGGGCTTTACGAGCGAATATAAAGCACTCGGTATACCGTATATTTTCAGATCCAAAGAGCACGGATTTAATGTTCTGGATGGCGAAATCGGAAAAGAAATATTATTAAGCTCAGAACCTTATTGGCTGAGAGGTCTCGCTTTCTATGATGCAGGTAGTCGTAGTTTTTATACTATTGACAAACCAATTAACCACCCTGATGATTTATCAGGTATGAAAATACGAGTAATGAAATCTATTATTGCTATGAATCTCGTAAAAAGCCTTGGAGGCTCTCCTACTCCTATTTCGTGGGGAGAACTTTATACTGCCCTGCAAAGTGGTGTTGTAGATGGAGCGGAAAATAATCCACCAAGCTTCTACACTTCTCACCATTATGAAGTTTGTAAATTTTATTCATTGAATGAGCATAGTATGGTTCCGGATGTATTAATTATTAGTAAGAAAATCTGGGACCAACTAAATGAGCAACAACAAAGTTGGTTACAACAAGCTGCAGATGAGTCAGTAATTGTCGAGAGGAAACTCTGGGCAGAATCTGTTGAAGAATCACTGAGAGAAGTAGAAAAAGCAGGCGTAACTATAATTAGACCGGATAAAGAACCATTTGCAGAAAAAGTTAGCGATATGCTTAACATGTTCAAAGATGATCCAATATTAAGTGACCTGATACAAAGAATACAGTCAGAAGAATAAAAAGAAAAATTATGAATTTTAATCAAAAATTAAATAAGATTTTGGAATATGTTCTGGTTGCCATTATGTCAATATTGGTAATTGATGTTCTTTGGCAAGTAATCAGTCGATATATACTAAGTTCTCCAAGCAGTTTTACTGATGAATTGGCAGGCTTTCTCCTCATATGGGTGGGAATGTTAGGAGCAGCATATGTTGCCGGGAGAAATGAGCACTTAGCAATTGATATTGTGCTTCAGAGATCTACAGGTCTGAAGAAAAAAAGACTCCAAATCCTAATTAACGTTATCATTTTCATGTTCGCATTCACAGTTATGTTTATAGGTGGCACCTGGTTAGTCTATACTCGATTTATTCTGGAAGTAAAATCAGCTGCTCTTCAACTGCCACTTGGATTTGTTTATATGGTTATGCCAATAAGCGGATTATTGATTGTTTATTATTCTGTGTTCAACTTAAATCTGATTTATAAATCTGATAAATAATTTTCGAAATTATGGAAGTTCTCATACTCGTTGTAAGTTTTATTATTCTATTAGGAATTGGAGTACCCATTGCATTTAGCATCGGTGTCTCAGGAATCATTACTATGTTGCTATCAATAGATTCATTACCTGCCTTTACGACTTTTGCACATAGAATGAGTACGGGACTTGATAGTTTTGCTCTCCTTGCAATTCCTTTTTTCATTCTTGCAGGAAATATAATGAACTCAGGAGGTATTGCCATCAGGCTAATTAATTTAGCAAGAGTTCTGGTTGGTGGCTTACCCGGCGGATTGGCATTTGTAAATGTATTTGCAAATATGTTATTTGGTGCTATTTCCGGATCAGCAGCAGCAGCAGCTTCTGCCATTGGCAGCATAATGGGTCCTGAAATGAAAAAAGAAGGATATAACGAAAACTTCAGCGCTGCGGTAAATATTACTTCAGCAACAACAGGACTTTCTATTCCACCCAGTAATATTTTGATTGTATACTCTCTGGCAAGTGGCGGCGCATCTATAACTGCTCTTTTCCTTGCCGGTTATATTCCTGGAATAATGACTGGACTTGCAATTATGCTTGTAGCAATGTCAATGATAATACGAAAAAACAAAGGTACTGTTGGTGTAATTAAAATGCTTTCCAAAATTGCCGGTTTAACAGCAGTTGTAGCTGGAATAATTGTCGGATTAAATATACTTGGTGACAAAACTCCTGCCGCTGTTCACAATACTGTTTTTATTTTATTTGGGGGGAGTATCCTGGCATTTATTGTATACAAATCGGTTAAATTGCATGAGAAATTTTTGCATTCATTAAGAACGTTTATTGACGCAATTCCCTCTCTCATGCTTTTGGTAATAGTAATTGGTGGTATCGTAGCCGGATATTTCACAGCAACTGAAGCATCAGCTGTTGCAGTTCTATATGCACTAGTATTAGCCTTTATATATAAGCAAGTTTCATTCGCTAATTTACCTGCTATCATTATTAGATCTGTCAGAACTACAGCCATAGTACTACTATTGGTTGGGACTTCAATTGGATTATCATGGATAATGTCTTATGAGAATATTCCACAGAATGTTAGCAGTGGTTTATTGAGTATTAGTGACAATCCTCTAGTAATACTGTTGATTATCAACTTTATATTACTGTTTGTCGGCGTTTTTATGGACATGACACCTGCCGTTCTCATTTTTACTCCCATATTCCTTCCCATAGTTGTAAGTCAACTTGGAATGGATCCCATTCACTTTGGAATTATGATGGTTCTGAATCTCAGCGTTGGATTATGTACTCCACCTGTTGGATCGGTATTGTTTATTGGTTGCAGTGTAGCAAATATAAAGATTGAAAAAGTTGTAAAACCACTATTACCAATGTTTGTGGCAATGATTATCATTTTGATGCTTGTGACATATATTCCCGAGCTAAGTTTATGGTTACCAGGAATCTTTATCAAATAATTAAGCATTTGCCTGTGAAGTGAATAAGTAATTACAATAATTAAAAATCTATTTTACTTATTGTTTATCTTTATTGATATTAATCACTCTTAAAAAGATTTAAAAGTGACTTAATTTCAATATATGTATCAATCTAATCACTATCTTTTATTAATTTCTGACATAAATTCTTTTGTAAGAGATAATCTATGGATATATCACATTGTATTTATACTTCTCCTCATTCTTATTCTCTATTATATAATTCTACTACGAAAGACTCGTAAAAATAAGGATGAATCTACTCCGGAAACTAAATCACTAATTAGTGAATCGCAGGAAAAGATACTTTTTCAACAAGACGATTTCAAAAAACAATCAGCAAATATTCTGGATGAGGAAAATCTTATCCTCACGATGATTAATGTTATGCCGGACAGAATATACATTAAAGACAGGGAAAGTCGGTTTATAATTGGAAATATTCATGTGGCAAAAATAATGGGCGCTGAAAATCCTGAAGACCTGATTGGGAAAACTGATTATGATTTTTATCCAAAAGAGTTTGCCGATGATTTTTTTCGGGATGAGCAGAATTTAATAAAAAGAGATGGTCAGATTATTAATGAAGAAGAAAAGGGCTATAATCTGATCCAGGAAGAGATCGTAGTATCTACTACAAAAGTACCATTGAAAAACAAAAAAGGTAATATTATTGGCATTGTAGGAATTAGTCGGGATATATCAGACCAAAAAGAAGCAGAAAAACAGAGTAGAGAAAAATACAAAGCTTTACAGGAAATTATTGTATTAGAAGAAAAACAGGAAAAAAATCATCAGCAGGCAGAAGAACTCAAGGCTCAGACTGAGAGCCTGTCTGCAGCTAACATAGAATTGGAAAAACTCTCACTTGTAGCAAGCAAGACAGATAATTCCATCATTATTATGGATGGTAATGGAAACTTTGAGTGGGTAAATGAAGGATTCAAAAAGAGATATGGAATGAACCTTAATAAATTTATAAAGGCGCATGGAAAAAACTTGCTGGAAAATTCTTCAAATAAAGAAATCATTCATATTTTCGAGAAAATAAAGAAGAATAAAACGCCTTGTATTTATGAATCTCAGTCAACAAATGCGGCTGGAGAAAAGATTTGGTCACAAACAACTATATCTCCAATACTAGATAAGAATGGAGAAATTATTCGTTTGATTGTCATAGATACAGATATTTCAAAAATTAAAGAAGCAGAAGCACAGATTGGAAAACAACGAGACGAATTAACAACTCTGATAGCTACAAAAGATAAATTCTTTTCTATAATTGCTCATGACTTAAAGAATCCAATTCATTCCATTATGGGATTTTCAGAGCTACTATCCCGAAATTTTAATTCTTTTGAAAATGAAAAAAGATTAGAGTTTATCAAACTAATATATAATTCATCCACATCTGTTTATGGTCTTTTAGAAAACTTATTAAACTGGGCAATGACTCAATCTAATAAAATAAACTATAAACCTGGAATAGTTGATTTGAGAATTATTATTTCAGAAGTTGCTCAAATGCTATTGGCCAATGCAAAAAATAAAAATATAAGTCTAAACCTACCCCTTGACCAAGATGAAATAAAAGTATTTGCCGATTATAACATGGTAAATACTATTTTGAGAAATTTCATCTCTAACTCACTCAAATTCACGAAAGAAGGCGGAGAGATCAGTCTTTTAACAAAAAAGTTAAATGGCAAAGTAACAATTACTATTAAGGATACAC
>JAGLSB010000077.1 GCA_023135955.1 Bacteroidales bacterium
GTAATTTAATTGAAATTCATTTACGTGATAATTGTAATATTGATTTAAAAGATTCTAAGGGGTATAAAGTCCCCGACAATGCCTTCTTTAAAGATGGAAAATGGCAAATTTTTTTACCAAATAAGAATGGCGAAAAGATTCCTGTTAAAAAAGTTAGGTCAAAACAGATGCTTGGAAATGCTACTCAATTAAAATCTGATTTAAACCAATTTGTAGACCCACGAAACAACCATCATGTTTTAATTTACATAGACCATGATGGTAATTTAAAGGAGGAAGTTGTTCAGTTTTGGACTGTGGTTGAACGAAAACGGCAAGGAGAAGAAATTTACCGACTTCCAGCTGATGGGGAAGATATTGTAACTACACTTGAGATTAATGATATGTTTTTACTTGGTTTAAGCAATGATGAGTTTGAATCGAATAAAAATAATCCGGAATTTTTGAGTAGCTTTTTATATAGAGTACAGAAAATATCAAGTATGTATTACACTTTCCGGCATCATCTGGCTTCAACTATTAATAATTTAAATGAAGAAATAAGTATCCGTAGTTTTAGTTCCTGGGAGATTAAAAACCCAAGTAAAGTAAAAATAGATAATTTAGGAAATATTAAAATGGTAAAATAGCTGCTATGCTAAAACGCACATTGTATTTTACAAAACCGGGTTATTTATCTCTTAAAAACAAGCAGTTGTTTGTAGAAATGAAAGATGATGAACAAGCTAAAACTGTTCCGGTTGAAGACATTGGTTTTATGCTTATCGAGAATATGCAGATTACATTGAGCATGCCTTTAATAGAAGAGTTAATGAATAATAATGTGGCTGTTATTTTTTGCAATTCAAGGCATCATCCACAGTCTATGTTGCTGAATATGGAAGGTAATCATCAACAAACCGAAATTTACAGGCAACAGGTATCAGCTTCAGAACCATTGAAAAAGAATCTTTGGAAGCAAACCATTATTGCTAAAATAGTGAATCAGGCAAAGGTTTTGGATAGATTGGGAATTGATTCTAATCCTTTACCGTATTTGGCTAAACAGGTAAAAAGTGGTGACAGTGATAACAGGGAAGGAATGGCAGCGCGTTTATACTGGAAAAGACTTTTTGGCAAAGAATTTACACGAGACAGACATGGAGATTGGCCTAATGCTCTGTTAAATTATGGCTATATTGTTTTACGTGCTGCAATTGCCCGTGCTTTAACAGGTTCTGGTTTATTACCGTCTTTTGGTATTTTTCATAAAAATCGTTACAATGCTTTTTGTCTGGCAGATGATATTATGGAACCTTACAGGCCTTTCGTCGATTTGAGTGTTTGGGATATCTGTCAAAAATATCCTGATATAGATTCAGTCGAAAAAGAAATAAAAGCTGAAATTCTTGAAATTCTCTCTTCAGATGTTGCAATGAAAAAACAGACAAGGCCGTTAATGATTGCTGTTTCACATACAACTGCATCATTAGCAGCATGTTTTACAGGAGCGAAAAAACATATTGAGTATCCGTTAATTATATAATTTATGGATCATAACCGTTTAAATGCTTATCATATTATGTGGCTTTTTGTTTTTTTCGATTTACCAACTAATACTAAGAAAGAGCGTAAAGAGGCAGCCAGATTTCGTAAAGATTTGATTAGGGATGGCTTTACTATGATGCAATATTCGGTTTATATTCGTCATTGTGCAAGTAAAGAAAGTGGCGAAGTGCATGCAAAAAGAATAAAATCATGTATTCCCGATAAAGGTCAGGTTAGCATTTTACGGATAACGGATAAACAGTATAGCGATATTATGAATTATTGGGGAGTAAAAGAAAAACCTTTAGCCGAAGGTCCTAAACAATTGGAAATATTTTAATAAATTAGCCTGTTCTTTGACGTATTGTTATATATCACTTGATCTTAAAGTAGAAATGTGATTTTGGATACTTAAATTACTTCCTGTGGATTGTATGTGCAAAAAAAATATAATGTTTTAGCATAATATCGAGGCTGAATAAGGCTTTTAAAGACCCAGGTTGTGGTTTGATGTAAATTCAAGATCATAAAAAACAATGCAATAGCGATAAGCTCAGTTTTACAGTTGTGGTTTGATGTAAATTCAAGATCATAAAAAACAAGAGCAGTATTAAGAGTATCATGTTGGCAGTTGTGGTTTGATGTAAATTCAAGATCATAAAAAACCTATAATCAATACTTGATGTTTGCGTACCCGTTGTGGTTTGATGTAAATTCAAGATCATAAAAAACTTAATTCTTCATCATCAAAGTATATAATAGTTGTGGTTTGATGTAAATTCAAGATCATAAAAAACCTTGATAAGGAAACTTTCATTTCTGGTCAGTTGTGGTTTGATGTAAATTCAAGATCATAAAAAACTTAATTCCGGTTCAGGTAGTTAATTATTTAGTTGTGGTTTGATGTAAATTGTAAGTGGCAATTACAACTGC
>JAGLSB010000770.1 GCA_023135955.1 Bacteroidales bacterium
ACTGAATCAAGTTCAGCATAAATTCAACAATCAATTTCCGTTTCGCAAGTATGCTCCTGGAACTTGTGTTTCGCTGATCACCAGCACACCAGCACACCAGCACACTAAATAATCTGACTAAGAGCATCAATATAAGCCTCAACAGAAGCCGTTATAATATCAGTGGAAGCAGAAAAACCATAATATCTGATTCCTTTATTCTCAATTTGAACATGTACTTTTCCAAGGTCATCACTACCTCGTGTAATTGCCTGAATAAGGAATTCTTCTATCTTATTTTTCCTTTTAACGATTAATTTAACAGCAGAAAAGGATGCATCAATAGGTCCATTTCCTTCAGTGGTAGCAGTATGTTCTTCTCCATCAATTTCGAGAGTTACAGTTGCCACAGGGAGAGTCCCCTTTCCGGAAGTTACCTGCAATCTGGCAAGATGAATCTTACGTTTTTCACTTGCCGCTTCTTTTCCGGCAAGTACTTTTAGATCTTCATCGGTAATATCTTTTTTCTTATCGGCAAGATTTACAAAGTCATTGTAAACCCGATCCAGATTTTCCTTTGAAAAGGTAAATCCTAATTTCCCTAAACGATGCTTTAATGCTGCACGTCCGCTTCTGGCAGTAAGAACAATAGAAGATTCATTTATCCCAACTGTCTTAGGATTAATAATTTCGTAATTCTCGCGGTTCTTCAAAACTCCATCCTGGTGAATTCCCGATGAATGTGCAAATGCATTTCTACCAACTATTGCCTTATTGGGTTGAACCGGCATACGCATCAAAGTAGAAACAAGACGACTTGTACTAAATATCTTTTTTGGGTTTATATTTGTTTGCAAATTCAGATGTTTCCTGCTCTTCATAATCATTACGACTTCCTCAAGCGAGGTATTCCCTGCCCTTTCACCAATACCATTCATTGTTACTTCAACCTGACGAGCACCATTAATAACACCTGACATTGTATTTGCTGTAGCCATTCCAAGGTCGTTATGACAATGTGTTGAAATGATTGCATTATCAATATTTTTAACATTTTCTTTTAGATAACGAATCTTAGCACCAAACTCTTCCGGTAATGTATATCCCGTAGTGTCAGGAATATTAACTACAGTAGCTCCGGCTTTAATAACCGCTTCAATAACTCTGGCTAAATACTTATTCTCAGATCTTCCGGCATCTTCAGCATAAAACTCAATATCCTCCACAAAGCTTTTTGCATACTTAACAGCTTCAACTGCACGCTCAACAATTTCATCCGGATTAGAATTTAATTTTTGATAAATATGATATGAAGAAGTCCCTATTCCGGTATGAATACGAGGTCTTTTAGCAAATCTTAATGCGTCTGCTGCTACTTCAATATCTTTTTTAACGGCTCTTGTAAGACCACATATAGTTGGCTCAGAAATTGCTTTTGATATCTCAACTACAGAATTGAAGTCGCCTGGTGACGAAATTGGAAATCCTGCCTCAATAACATCAACTCCAAGTTGTTCCAAAGCCTTTGCTACTTCAATTTTCTCTACACTGTTTAACTGACATCCCGGTACTTGCTCTCCATCGCGAAGGGTGGTGTCGAATACATAAACTCTGTCTTTTGCCATCTTATTTATTTTTGATAAAAAAATACCGGTAAACAAATGTTAATGTGCTCACCGATAGGTATAAATGTTCATCAGCAAAATTGCTAATAATTATAATAAAAAGCTACTATTTTGTAATGTTTTTCAATTAATTACTGCTTTTAACTACCAATCTGCATTTGGTATAGTAACAAATAATTAATCAAATTATTTTGGAGAATAACGGTATACATCTGGGTGCATAGTATAGAGGCTGGGCTTGTCGCCATCGAAAACCAGTATCGGACTGGAATGGTCACCTTCAACAATCGGGTTGCCGGGATATTTTACCCAATGGAGTAAATCTGTTGACATAGCCACATTGGATGTCCATACAGCCTGAGAGGTTTCCCAATCATGTGAAGTAGTTGCATGATAAAAAAGGTAATAATTTCCATCTAATTGAACAATTTGATCTGCTGCAACAGCTGCAACGTCATAAGTTTCAGGACCTGGTTTTAATACTGGCTCATCTTGTACATTTTTCCATGTAATTTTATCTTTTGATACTGCTAGCCAGATTGCTTCATCGTTTCGTTCATAGAAGAGATGCCATAAACCATCTTCGATCCAAATTGTAGGAGTGCCGTATGGTCCAGGAATGGCTTCTCCCTTTGTCGTGAAAATGATCAAATCCCCTTGTTCTTCCCATTGGAGGCCATCATCTGAAACAAGCAAGTGGGCAACATCATTCTCACCTTCAGCATACATGTAATAGCTGCTATCATATTTTATTACAAACATATCCTCTGTCCATTTCTTATTGAACATGGGGTTTTCGGAATATCGCTTCCAACTGATACCATCGGTTGAAGTTGCATATCCTAAATATTTTTCTCTGGCAATCTCTGGATTATAACCGGTGTACCACATTCTATAAAGGCCATCTTCATATAAGATATAACCCCGTTCACGAATTTGCCGATCCCATGTGTTTGTTCCTGTACCTGTAAAAGCGGGCTTGTCAGAAGTCTTTATAAATTCAACCATTTCAACTGCAAAACCATTATTAGTTTTAGATGTGACGGATGATTTATCGGGGTTGTTACAAGACGAAAAAATCATCAGAACAAAAAGTATGTAAAACGAGTTTTTGATTTTCATTTCACTAAATTAATGATTTCAAATAAATTCATTTGAATTATTTATCATTTACAGAATCCTTCATACAAGATTATGAAAATTCCTTTTTCAAATCATCAACCCAATTTTTTACTCTTTCCTTATTCATTGATCCCTGATTTTCATAATCAATTGCCAGCCCTAAAAACTGATCTCCTCTAATAGCTTTACTAGCTTCGAAGGTATATCCTTCAATGGATGTATAACCAACAAGCTTAGCACCTTTTTCAAGCAGTATTTCAGCCATTAAGCCAATTCCATCAACAAAATTCTCTGAATATTTTTTCTGATCACCTAATCCGTATATTGCAAATACTTTTCCTTTAAGATCAAGGTCCTCAAGATCAGGAATGAACTCATCCCAATAATTTGGTAGTTCTCCATCAAACCAGGTAGGAACACCCAAAACATAATTGTCGTATTTGAGGAAATTTTCAGAATCGAGATCTTCAACATTCACTAATTCTATACTATCATCTCTAAAGGATTCCTTTATACTCACAGCAATTTTGGATGTTTTATGAGTATTAAAACTATAAAATATGGCAGTCTTTTTCATTTTCAATTTGATTAATATTTAAGCAATTCCTTACTTTTATTGTATATCCTATCGGTGTCAGGAAGAATTGCTTTTTCCAGTATACGATTGAATCCAACAGGTGTAAAGGTAGAACCGACCCTCAATACTGGTGCGTCAAGAAATTCAAAAGCTTTTTCGTTAATTAGTGCCGTAAGTTCTCCACCAAATCCACCAAATACCTTATCTTCATGTACTATCAGAACTTTTCCGGTTTTTCTAACACTTTTCATAATAGAATCTTCGTCAAGAGGATTCAATGATCTCAGATCCAGTACTTCAGCAGATATCCCCTCAGTTTCTAGCTTTTCAGCTACATTAACACACATTGGAGTTGTATTACCATAAGTTATAAGAGAAATATTTTCTCCTTCTTTGCGGATTCTTGCTTTACCAAAAGGGACTTCAAAATCATCAGGAATTGGACTTGCAACCTTAGGTGAGTTATATAAAGCTTTAGGTTCAAGAAACAAAGTCACTCCTCTTGATCTCATTGAGGTTCTTAAAAGCCCTGCTGCATCATCGGCATAAGATGGATATACAACTCTAATACCCGGAAAAGTGGTTAAAGATCCTTCAATATTTTGAGAATGATATAAACCACCTCCAATATACCCACCGGAGGCCAAACGAACTGTAATATTAGGAGAAAACTTTCCATTCGACCTCCAGTAATCGTGTGATGTATCAACCAATTGTTCCATGGCTGGCCAAAAATAATCAGCAAATTCAGCACCTTCCACAACTATTCTTATTTTATCATTGAACCTGCTCATTCCATTGGCAGTACCCATTATATAATCTTCAGCGATTGGGGCATTGAACACGCGCTCTTTGCCAAACTCCTGCTGCAATCCTTTAGAAACATTGAAAATTCCACCTTTATCTTTATTAGCTATATCCTGTCCCCATATAAAAGTATCTGGATTATGTCGAAATTCTGCTTTTAGCGTTTCATTCAAACCTTCAATCAACTTCTTGGGCTCCCCTTCAAAATTATGTAATCCATCAGGATAATTTTCACTAACATGTGCTTCAGGAAGAACGAAATCATAAATTGAGGCAGGATCAGGGTCAGCAGATGATAGAGCAACTTTATGAGCCGCTTTAACGATTTCCTTTGTCTCATTCTCAAATTCAAGTATCTCTTCTTCAGTAAACCTGTTATATCTAATCAGCAATCTTTTATACTTTGCTAAAGGATCATATTCCTGAACATAGTTCATTTCGTAATCGTCGCGATACAGATCATGCCGGTCAGAATTTGAATGAGAATGAATCCTGACACAATTAGCGTGAACAATAACAGGGTGTTCATTTTCTTCTACATACTTTTTAGCTTCTGTCATTGCATTCATTGAATCAAAAACATCTTTTCCATTACAATGAATTATTTTCAGATTCTTAAATCCGGAAAAATTATTTGCCACCTTACGATTTGCGGTCTGATCTGCTTTAGGAACAGAAATACCATATCCGTTGTCCTGAAATACAAATATGACAGGCAATTTTTCATTAGTAGCTCCATTAATTGCCTCATATACATAACCTTCAGAAACAGATGATTCACCTTGTGAATTAATTACAACCCCTTTTACATTGTATTTCTTAAGTGCACGACCCAAACCAGTTGCGTGGAGTGCATGATTACCAGTACAAGAGGAGGTATTATGAATATTCCATTCGGGTTTGGCAAAATGATTTGACATATGCCGACCTCCTGATGCTGGATCAGCTGCCTTTGAAATCCCATTTAAGATAAT
>JAGLSB010000771.1 GCA_023135955.1 Bacteroidales bacterium
TAAACCACTAAACCACTAAACCACTTCCTACCTTAATTCTGTAAAAAATACTCAATCACAGCATTTCCCAATTCAATAAACTCATCTTTGTGCTGCAATCTTACTTTTCCATTTTTGTCAATATAGCCATCTTTTCCTCTCGCTTTGGAATACTGATGAGCGGCAATAACACAGACTCCTTCGAAAGAAACTCTATTTAAATATTCACTTAGTGGGACACCTTCTCTTGCAGATATCTTTAATGGAATCATTTCGGGAGTATTATGTTCTGTACCAAAACTGATAATAAAATTCCTGTCATGAAAAAAACTTACAAATTCCTCCAGGCGCTCAATATTATTCCGACCCGGAATCAACTCTAAAGAATATATATTCATTGACGAAAGATCATTATACAGTTTTTCCATATCCCTTTCAAATTCAGTATAATTTCCATTGATATCATCCAAAAGAACAGGATATGTTGGAATACCACCGGCATCAGTTATTATTTTTAATACTTCAGCAACTTCGAGGAAAGCTTTTGGACTTTCCTTAACATAAGCCACACCACCGGATTTAAGCAACATAGACCTGATCTCAGCCTCAAGCTCTGCATTATTATTTAAATCTGACTTAGATGCCTTTTTTCCATATATTTCTTTCAGTATCGCTCTTTGATCTTTCTCGTTCTGGTATTTTTGCTGAATTACCTCTCGTATAGCCCGTGCAATATGTCTTTCTCTGAGCATTCCCTTAGTATAATTTTTATATACCATTTTTTTATCCAGTATTAAATCCGGGTCAATTTTTCCAATATGCTCTGCAACCAGATTTAACATCCCTTCAGTCTGTTTAGCACTCTCTATCAATAAACCTTCAAGTTTTTTTTCAGACGCTTTTTCAAGTTTAGCAGGGAAATTCAATCCTTTTCCACTCAAATAAGTACGACCGGGATTATTGGGATCGTTTACTCTGATATTAGCTTTTTGCATATCTTTATGTAATCCCATGAATTCAATATTAAAACATGGAAATAACTTATACTCAATGCTTAATTCATTAAATTCTTCAAACCCAGCTGTTGTGTAGAAATCATTAATCCCTAACACTTTAATTTCTTCCCTCCTTGCTAGCTCGAAGATTTGCTTTATATCGTCAAAAGAACTAAACGAAAATGGAGTGTGAAAATGATTATTTACCTTATGTACAATATTACTCCCGTTCAAACTATACCATTCAAGTATTTCATCTTCTGTTGGGTAATCTATAAATGTATTCTGTGACATAAATGGAAAGGAATTAAAAAAATAAATTTGATGCAAATATAATGAAGATTAACTTTTAATAAGATAAATCAATATAAATCTAGCTCGATTTTTTTATGAAAAATTATTTGAGATGATTTTGAGATTTGCAGGATGAAAGATATTAATTTGAAAATTCTGTTATTAATTGAGTTCTTGCAGATTTCAAATTAAGTCTGGTTAATTAAGAAAGAAAAAATGAGTAAATATTAATGTAATATCCAATGTTTCGTCGCCCCTATAGTAGAAAAGGGTCTGATATTAAATTTAGGAAATTCATTTTGGGCAATTGTGGGAATTACTACGCCATCAGGCTTTAAGGAGATTACAGCCAATTTAATTCTTTGAAGATCCTTTAAGTTATCTTCTAAAAACTCAAAAAGGATTCTTAATTCTTCGATTTTTATCTTAACACTACCCAAGTCTGGAAATCCTTACAAGCCCATCATTATCAACTATCTCAATAGTTTTTCCAAAGATTTTAATAATCTTGTCTTTGCGGAATTCTGAGAGTGTACGGATGACATTTTCTGTGCTCATACCTATGTACTCAGCAATTTCTTTCCTTGAGACCGGAAGTTCGAAAGATATTTCTTCAAATATCTCATTGGCGAAATAAAGCAACATAAAGGCTACTCTTCCCCTTAGATTTCGTTTCCTGATTTCTAACATTTCCATTATTATCTTATCTGAAATCTCACTCATCCTTCGCATTAGATCTAATGCAAATACAGAATTCTTTTCTGCCATTTCAGTAACGAAACTCATCTCTAAATGACATGTAACTGAATCTTCAAGAGCTGTTACGCTATACTGATATTTGGTTTGAGAAAATATACTTAAAATACTTACGTAATCATAAGGTTTTGCAATATGAATTATCTGTTCCTTTTCTCCATCACTTCTATACAGTTTTACAAGACCGCTTTTCAAATATGTAAAATTCTTAATTTCGTCCCCTTCCCTGCTTATTATCTCACCCTTTTTAAAAATTTGCTGAGTATTCTTAGAACACACTATCTGCATCTCCTCCTTTTTTACATGTTCAAAAAAAAGATTCTTCAAATCACAATCCTTACAGATGCAATCTAGAAAATCTTTAGATACTATTTTTTCTATGTCCATGTTGCTGGTTACTCTTGCTGTTACTCTTGCTGGTTACTCTTGCTGGTTACT
>JAGLSB010000772.1 GCA_023135955.1 Bacteroidales bacterium
CACAGGCATCAGGAAATAAATACCTGGTTGTTTCAATGGGTCCGTCATTTACAGGAGAGTTTTCGATTGAGTTTACTTTCCCCAACATCTTCCCCAGGCGTTACAGAATGGAATGGAGAGCTAACTACAGGCCTTCAGGAAACTATAAGATATTTGTAAATGATGAAGAAGTGGGGCAGTACGATACATACAACCTTCGAAATCCATTAATTAGTGTGGGAGAAGAAATAATATTCAGACCATCGTCGGGTGGATTCAATAGTGTTGACTTCTGGGTTGAAAATATTAATGACTATGGAGATGTAAAAGTACGATTTGATTTTATTGAAAGTGGAGCTTATGCGGTTGATGGGTTCGCGTTAGATTATTTGTCGTTGATCCCAACTCCAGCTCAAAAATGAATAGAAACAAACCAATGAAGAACAGCTATAAATATATCATCCTTTTTTTCCTGCTTATCCGGGTTGGAGAATACATATACGCACAGGATGGGATTGTGATAACTGGTACTATATCGGGTATGAAAAACAATACTGTACCTGATGTTTCCATCAGTGTTGAAGGTGTAGTTTCCAGACCTGAAGTTACAGATTCATCAGGTCTTTTCACTATTACTGTACCTGATTTAAATGCTACACTCATTCTTACTCCACCAGAAATATATAAACCCCTGAGATATTACCTGGGAGGCCGGAATAATATAGAAATTAAACTCACAAGTGCTGACCTTGAGGATAACAGGGATCAGGAGAAGGATGTAATTGCTTACAGTAGTCAGCGCGATTTTATTACAGCAGCAAATTTCCTGAATACCGAAGTTATTCAGAACTCCCCAAGTCAATCTGTAGATGAATATTTCAGCGGGATTATGCCGGGTATATGGGGTATTGGCAGGTCCGGGATGCCGGGTAGCGGAGCTGTGAGCTTTATTCGTGGCATTCACTCCATGAATGCAAATACCCAGCCACTATATGTTGTCGATGGTTTACCCCTGGAGATACATGGAGTTATGGGTTCCAAACTGGATGGATTTTCATATAATCCACTATCCGGATTAAATCCATTAGATATTACAGATCTTACAGTGATCAAGGATAATACCACTGCATCTCTTTATGGGGTACGAGGTTCAAATGGAGTTGTGCTCATTGAGACGCTCAAACCAACTACTGTGCAAACTGAGATCGACGTAAGTTACAGAACCGGTATACTTTCGGGACCGGAAAATATTCCGCAGTTAAACAGTGAACAGTACAGAACATATGCAAAAGAGGTGCTGATGTCCTCCCGAATGATGGAGGAGAATTTTCCTCTGATGTATCCCGGTCTTTACCTGAAAGAAACGGATGAGCAGGGATTTGTATATAATAACAACACAGACTGGCAGGATGTCATTTTCAGGAATGCTGTCATGAATGACCTTTATTTCAGGATAAACGGTGGAGATGAAATAGCAAAATACGGACTGTCGATTGGATACCAGGATAACGAGGGCATCCTGAAAAATACCGATTTTAACCGGTTCAGTGTAAGGTTTATGGGTGCTTTTAATATGTTTAACTGGTTGAAATTCAATGTTAGTTCAAATCTTTCAAGCAATGCTTCCCATTTGAAAGAATCAGCCAGAAGCTTTGAAACCAGTCCTATCCTTAGCAGTTTACTGAAAAATCCATTGATGATCCCTTTTGAGTTCGATGCGGATGAAAATCAAATAAACGTCAGGGAAGATGTGGATGAACTGGGAGTCAGTAACCCGCTCAGCACTATAGAAGGTTTCGAGGCATTGAACAGGAATTACAGGTTCCTGACTACCTTGAGAATCCAGGGGGATATCACAGATCATCTCACAATAAACAGCCTTGTTGGGATTAACTTTAATTCCCTTAATGAAAAAATATTCAAGCCAAACCTCGGAATGGAGCTCTATTATGATGATGAAGCCTACAATGTCTCATCAGCACTATCAAACAGCCTTTATTCCTTTGCTTACGATAATTATTTTACTTACAGGAGGACTTTTGATAAAAAGCATAACCTGCTCGCCAATGCAGGAATGCGGATCAATACAAGCAAGTACCAGTACGATTGGGGTTTTGCAAAAAATTCTCATGAGAACGATCAATACATAACCCTGCAAAGCGGTACGGCCAACCTCGAAGAACTGGGCGGCAATAATGGTAACTGGAACCGCCTGGCATTCTACGGTAACCTGAAATATACACTATTGGATCGATATGGTATGACCCTGAACACTTCTGCGGAACATTCAACGCGGATTGGTCCCCAGGCTGATAATGTGCTGCGGATTTCAGAAATACCTTTTGGGATATTTTATGGAACAGGATTTTTCTGGCGGATTTCAAACGAGCCATTTCTGCAGGATGTGCGATGGATAGATGAACTTAAATTCAGACTCAGTTATGGTAAAAGTGGAAACGATGATATAGGTAACTATGATGCATTTAACTATTACCAGGTTGGTCACTACAGGAACACCACGGGAATGGTTTCTGGTCCCATAACTAATGAATCTTTGTCTTTTGAAGAAAATTACCATTTTAATTTAGGTATAGATTTTACAACCTGGGGAAATCGTTTGTCCCTTTCTGCTGAAATGTTCAGGAACAAAACGAAAAACCTCCTGGTTTATAAAACACAGGGATTCTACCTGGGTCATGAGTTCATTCCTGTGAATGATGGTGAGCTTGAAAACAGAGGTTGGGAAACAGCACTCTTCTCCAGGTTGATAGAAACTAAGCAATTCTCTGTTGATATCGGATTTAGCTTATCTCATTTTATCAATGAAATTGCTTCCATTTCAAATAATGCTGTTATAACTCCATTTATGGGTGGTGAGTATATATCAGAACCCGGTAGTAGCCTGCTTGGTTTCTATGGTTACAGGTACCTGGGGGTTTTCAGTACATCAGAAGAAGCCCGCAATGCAGACCTTGTTAATGAGTTTGGGATACCATTTGGGGCTGGGGATGCAAAATATGAGGATATTTCCGGTCCGAACGGAGAGATGGATGGCGTCATCGATAAATACGATAAAACAACTATAGGTTCTCCTATTCCTGACTATACCGGTAGTTTTAATACCAGCATCAGGTATAAGAGGTGGAGTCTTGATATAGCTTTGCAAGGGGTCTATGGAAATGAGTTGTATAATTATGTCAGGTCAGTAAATGAGAGCATGTCATATATTTATAACCAGAGTAGTGCAGTACTTAACCGTTGGCAATATGAGGGTCAGGAGACTAATGTGCCCCGTCCATTATGGGAAGATCCCGTGAAGAATGCTGCTTTTTCTTCACGCTGGATAGAAGACGGGTCTTATCTCAGGCTGAAGAATATCACTTTAAGTTATAAGGTTTCTCAGCAATTCCTGGCATTCAGAAATGCGGAGTTTTATATTTCCGGGTATAATCTTTTAACGGCAACAAAATATTTAGGCTACGATCCGGAATTTGCTATCTCCTTTAATACCATGGAGCAGGGGATTGATTATGGATTGACTCCATTTACAAGAACACTTATGTTAGGTGTTAAATTTGGACTTTAAATTATCTGGAATTCAGAGAATGAAAATAAATATTAAGATACGAACCAGGTTATTCCAGCTTGTCATTGGGATTGCTGCCATTGGCCTGAACTCATGTGAAGATTTTTTTAATCCGGAGCAGGCACTGATCATTAAGGAAGATAACTTTTACAAGAATTGGTACGAATACCGGGCGGCAGAGATGGGTATGTACGACCTTCAGCAAAAGCTTGTTGAACAGATAATAATCCTGGGAGAACTCCGGGGAGATCTGCTTGAAATTACTCCAAATGCAGACACAGACCTGAGGGATATATATTATTTCAGGACTTCAACAGATAACAAATATGCATCCCCTAATAATTTCTATAAATTAATAGCAGCAACTAACGATCTTGCAAGAAAAAT
>JAGLSB010000773.1 GCA_023135955.1 Bacteroidales bacterium
GATTTTCTATCTCCTCCTGGATGGCACCCTCGATAGCTACGCTGAAGTGAAACAGGATCACAAGCAATTCAAGAATTTGGGACTATAAAACCAAATTATTAGTAAATACTCCAAAAAAAATCATTCTCTTCTTGTTGACATTTAGTATATTTATTGTATATTTGTCAACATAACCAGATGAACAAAATAATGGATAACATCTTTGCAATAAGATTATCGTCTGCCCGCAAAATGGCTGGCATGTCGCTTCAGAAACTCGCTGATGCTTTAGGGAATATTGTAACCAAACAATCTCTCAATAAGTATGAGCAGGGTGCTATGAAGCCAGATAGCTCCTTGCTGATTAAGTTGTCAAGCGTATTAAATGTCCCTGTGGACTACTTCTTCGCTGAGCCAACCGTGATCGTTAAACTCTCCAATCCTGATTATCGCAAGCATTCATCCAGAATTTCAGTAACCCAAAAAGATACAATTGAAGAAAAATCAAGAACCCTTCTTGAGAGATATCTGGAACTGGAAAACCTACTCAACTTGGATGAGAAGCCAACCTACTTCGAATTTGAGCAAGAAATTATTACCCCGGACGATGCAGAGGAAGCTGCTAAAAAATTACGTACAGAATGGAATTTAGGATATGATCCTATCCCTGATGTTGTTGCCATGCTCGAAGATAAAGGCTATAAAGTAATTGAGATTGACGCTCCTGAAAAATTCGATGGATTATCAGCAGATGTAAATGAATTAAAGGTAATTGTTTTAAATGGTGGTTTATACAAAGGGAACAACTGCCGTAAACGATTCACTGCTTTACATGAACTTGCACATCATTCTCTTAGGTTTCCAGAAGGAATGGAACATAAGGTTGAAGAAAGATTATGTCATGTATTCGCAAATGTTGTATTGTATCCATCAGAAATGGCAGAAAGGGAACTACATTATGAACGGTTTCATTTTTACGAAAAAGAATTAATTCTTATTAAAGAAAGATGGGGGATTTCCATCTCTGCAATTTTTCAAACTGCCCTGAGATTGAAAATAGTAAATGATTATGTCTTCAGAAACCTAAATATCAATTACCGTTCACGAGGGTATCACAAAGACAATAATGAACCCGGAAATTACTTGAGTCAAGAAAAACCTGTCAGGTTTTCACGGTTGGTATACTTTGCCCTCGGTAAAGGCTTAATATCAGTGAATGAAGCAGCATATTATTCTGGAGAAAGTGTTTGGGAATTTCGAAAATCGATGAGGCAATTGGCATGAAACTGATAATAACAGATACGAACATATTTTTTGATATTATCAGTATCGAAGCATTGCCAGAGTTCTTTAGTTTGGACTTTGAAATATGTACAACGGAGTTTGTTATTAAAGAAATAATACAATCAGACCAGAATGAAGCCATAAACGTATTCATTAGGGCAAAAAAGATTAATGTCATTGATTTTACAGCAGAGTAGATTGGAGAAATACTTGGATTCAGAACTAAGAGAAATTTCCAAGGTATTACAGATAAATCAGTCCTTTGGAAATCACTTCAACTTGACTGTCTCCTCTTAACCGGGGACAAAAAGCTAAGAAATGAAGCAGAAGATCAGGGGATTGAAGTCCATGGGTCTATTTGGGTAATAAAGAGATTGGTTAATGATGGCATGATTACTAATGATAAAGGAATTCAATTGTTGGAATTACTGAAAAAAGTAAATTCCAGCTTGCCTTTTGGTGAAATTGATAAATTGATAAGATTGTTTAAAAAATAAACCGGAGTCTATGGGATAGCACTCCGGTCAGAAGAAAGAAATGAATTGGCGTTCGGTTTTCTTTCTTTTGTAAAGGTAAGATTCTTAGTTTCCGTTTTACCTAACGCGCTTGTGTGCTTCGCACAAATTGGGATTTCAAATTATTATCTATGAGATAGATAAATACCTTATTATTAAAACTCAATATTTTCTTTTATTTGAATTTAATACATAGTGGAGCCTCAATCCAACCTGAAAGTTTTCAGGACTTCCAAATGCAAAATATGGATCTATGATAGTTTTATTTTGAGTAATTAACCTGGGATTTAGATAAAAGCCTGCATCAGACAATCCAATACGTACATCTTAACGAACACACAAAATGATAAAAAAATAAAGTTATAAAAACCTTTGATTGATATACTAAATAGATATACCTTTGTGCTATCATAATATACCATCATGAAAACAGTATCATTAAAAATTGACGATTCAATCTTTGGAGAAACGGAGAAGATTCTTTCAAGGCTTAAGAAACCTCGTAATAGATATATTAATGAGGCGATTGATTACTATAACAAATTTCAAAAGCGCCTGATTCTTGAGAAAAGACTTAAAATGGAATCAGAGTTGGTGAAAAAGGATTCAATGGATGTGCTTAAAGATTTTGAGGAGATTGATTATGTCGATTAAACAATATGAGATTTGGATTGCAGAACTGAATCCTCAGATAGGCACAGAAACAGATAAAATAAGGCCTGTTTTAGTTGTTCAAACAGATCTGCTAAACAAGATACCACATCCGTCAACCATAATTTGCCCGATAACAACAAATATCAATAAAGACTCTGATATATTAAGAATTCATCTTAAAAAAGGTGTGGCAAACCTAAAATATGATTGCGATATTATGGTTGACCAAATTAGAGCAATTGATAATAAAAGGTTGGTGAAAAAAATAGGAAACTTACCAACTAATTTAATAAATCTGGTCAAAGAAAATATAATGATAATTATTGACCTGGAATAAAGCAAGACGACACAATGGTATACTTAACATCTAATCAGTCACTTAATGAGAAATATATCGAAGTTATTATATATAACATAAGCCCAATAATATGCGTTCAATGTCGATACTTATCATTCACTAAGCTTTAGGTCTCATGGCGAACAAAACAACTTCCCTGCATAAAATATGAATTAAAAGAAAAGAATAAATTGGGCAGACGTACTAAATATAAACCATGCCTGACACAAAAATAAACTCCATAAAAAAATGAAATATACAACATCAATTATATTAGCTGCCCAATTATTTATAATCAATGCTTATGGTCAAAACCCGGCACCAAATTTTATTATTTTTATAGCAGATGATGTTAGCTGGGATGACTTCGGCTGTTATGGTAATAATCAAGTGCAAACTCCTAATATTGACAGATTAGCTGAAAATGGAATAAGATTTACTAATGTTTATCTAACTGCAAGTTCATGTAGTCCAAGTAGGAATAGTATTATGACTGGCAGATATCCTCACAATACAGGTGCTGCAGAATTACATACAGAGCCACCAATTCAGATGATGTCCTTTTCTGAAGTATTAAAAATGAATAATTATTATACCGTTCAGGCAGGAAAATTCCATATGGGGCAATATGCTAAACGGGGTTTTGACAAGATTTATGAAAACAAAGAAGAAAATGGTGACGGTGGAGAAGAAATGTGGCTTAGCTCAATAAAAAACAGGCCAAAAGACAAAGCTTTTTTTATGTGGTTTGCCTCATATGATGCTCATCGCAGTTGGGGTTCAAATGAATTTTCCGGAACTCACAATCCGGACGAAATTAATCCTCCTTTTTATTTGTCAGATGGAAATGAAACCAAGGCTGATCTGGCAAAATATTATGATGAAATAAAAAGATTTGATTATTACATCGGGGAAGTATTAAAAGAGCTAAGAGCCCAAAATGTATTGGATAATACTATGATAATAATAATGGCTGACAACGGAAGGCCTTTCCCACATAGTAAAACAAGGGTTAATGATCGTGGAATGAAAACACCTTTTATAATACATTATCCCGACAAAATAAAGAACAAAGGTAGTATTTCTAATAGCCTTATTAGTGCAATTGATATTGCTCCCACAATTATGAATTTAGCAGTAATTGATGCGCCTGAGCAATTTCAGGGATATAGTTTCGACCAGTTAATCATAAATCCTGAAACGGAATTTCGAAATTATGTATTTGCCGAACATAACTGGCATGATTATGAGGCACATGAGCGTATGGTAAGAAATAAGGATTATATGTATATTCTAAATTCCAGACCTCAGTTTCCTCAAATGGGACCTGCTGATGCGGTCGGCAGTCCATCTTTTAAGGAATTGGCATCCTTAAATGAAAGTGGAAACCTATCTACTATTCAAGCTGATATATTTATTGTTCCAAGACCTAATGAAGAATTATATGATTGTCATAGCGATTCCCTTCAATTGAATAATATTTCGTCACTCCCTGAATACAATGACATACTCTATGACTTAAGAAATGTATTAGAAGAATGGATGAAGGAAACCGGAGACAATATACCTGTTAATCTTACAAAAGACTGGTATTATAGGGAAGCCGGATATAGAAAGACAAAGTATCATAATGTTAGGGGTGAAATGCCAGGCTTAAAGGTAAATGCTACACAAAATAATAATAAAGGTAGTTTTTAACCATTGCTATAGCCTACCTCCACCCATTTCTGACTCTCAACCGATTTCTCCAGCGCTTCAAGCACAGCCACACCATTTAATATACTTTCATGGCTTCTGGGTTCTTTTCCTGTTCTGAACATTTCAACCATGTCCACATTATTTATTCCCGGATCACTTTCTTCTACACGAGATTTGAGCTCAACAAGACCCTCTTCCGTTTCAACAAAAGTTTCCCAGCCCCTGGATACATTTTTAA
>JAGLSB010000774.1 GCA_023135955.1 Bacteroidales bacterium
AAGGAAAAGACATGTCGTCTAGCTTTGAAACAGGAATAATCCCCGGTGATGTGCCCGTAAGAAAAATAGCTGCAGCATCATTTAAATCTGACATTGAAAAATCCATCTCAACTATGTCAATCTTCTTTTCCTTACAAATTTGAAAAACTATTTTGCGTGTAATACCTTTTAAAACATTTTCGCCTGGGGCCGTCAGAATTCTATCTCCGATAATTGCAAAAAAATTTGACTGACTACCTTCTCTAATTATCCCGTTTTCAACTAAAAGGACATCGTATGCGCTATATTTTTGTTTTAGCTTATAAACACTTTTTTTAAAATCGGGTCTCCAGCTTTTTAAATTGGGATTTGGACGACCTTCCTGAATACTAATAATCTTCACACCATCTACATAATCATTTTCAGAAGGATAATAATGGGGGGTCTGGTATATATATACTTGACATATGTTTTTAGATTCTGAGTGCAATACAATCTTTAAATTCCCCTCTTTTTCTGGATTTACTTCAATTAATTTATTCACTTTCTTCCGGAGAGATTCCAGAGTAATATTATGACAAAGCTTGTTTCCTGTAGAAGAATTTATGAGTCTTTCAAAATGATTTTCAAAAAAAAGCGGAATCTTATTAGCAAATCGCAATACTTCATAAACGTTAATACCCCTCGATAAGAATTTAACATCAATATTTGAAGCAGAAATCAATTCATTATCCAAAAAAAAATATGAGCCTGTAATTTCAGTCATTAACAATAAGCTTAAATATTCCACATATGAAAAAGGAGTCCAATATTAGTAAATATCCTGCTGACAAAAAAGGACTTTTATTATGGACAGGAATATATTTTCAAGCCTGAAATGACAAAATAGCTATAACCCTAACCCAAAAACTTCCTCAATGGATAAGCCAAATACTTTGGATATATCATAGGCTAACTTAAGAGAAGGATTATATTTTTCCTTCTCAAGAAATACAATTGTTTCTCTTCTGACACCAACTTTTTTTGCAAGATCCATTTGAGTAAGCTTATGCCTGGCTCTTAATTCTTTAA
>JAGLSB010000775.1 GCA_023135955.1 Bacteroidales bacterium
GACTGGCATGAAGTTGAACCGGATCTGGAGTAGTATGGGTGGCAGGCCTTTCCAAATCATTAATACAAACATTTATAGTCGAAATCAGTCCTGCTGAATATCCCAATGAACGAGTCACGTCGAATAAAAGATTGGCGATAGTAGTTTTCCCATTCGTACCTGTGATACCTACCAAATTAAGATTGCGAGATGGATGTCCATAAAATGCAGAAGAAATCTTGCCCAGGCCACTTTTTGAATCATCTATTTTCAGGTAGCACACATCCTCATTAATTTTCTCAGGTAATTCCTCACATACTATAAAATCAGCACCGAAAGCGATTGCTTTTTCAATATAATTATGGCCATCCACCTGACTGCCTTTAAAAGCAATGAACATATCACCATTCTTTACTTCTCTGGAATCAAAACGAATCTTTCCATGAAAATCATTTACATTTCCTACTGTTTGAAGAATTGTACAATCTGATAATATGTCGGTTATCTTGCTCATTATCCTTGTGCAATGCTCATGGTTAATTTAATAGTCTGACCTTTTTTTATAATCGCGCCCGGTAATATTGACTGTGATCTCACAGTTCCTCTCCCTTCAGTTATTACATTTAATCCAGATGATTCAAGCAGATAAACTGCATCTTTTAAACCCATATCCATAACATTAGGGACGAGTCGGGCTCTTAGGTCTCTTTGTATTAAACTTACAGCCTCCCCGGAAGAAATAGTAGAAACCCATTCCGCATTTAAGCTATCTGTTTTATATGATATGCCCAGAGAGCTAAGTACATATGTCAATTCTGTTGCATTTCCGGATTTTGAAAAAGGCGCATTAGCAAATATTTCCCTTTCAGGGCGATTCACTTCCTGATGAATGTCTAGCTGAGTTGCATAAATCTTATTCGCAATTTCCTCGAAAACGGGACCGGCAACCAAATTCCCATAATAAATATCATGTGAAGGAGCATTAACAACAACAATGCAACTATATTTAGGAGCCTCGGCTGGGAAATAACCAACAAAGGAAGCCTGATAACTTATACGTGATTTTACCGAATAACCTGTCTCTGTATCTGGAATCTGAGCAGTACCAGTTTTGCCTGCAATCTTGAAATATTCGTTTTTTAAGTTTCTGGCAGAGCCCTGTTCTACTACTCCTACCAACATCTCATGTAATTTATTAATAGTAGGTTCACTACATAATTTTTGATTCAATATTTCTGTATCGAATTCTTTCATTATTGTTCCCCTGTAACGAACCTCTTTTACAAAGCGAGGTTTCACTACTTTTCCTTTATTTGCAATTCCGTTGTAAAATGCTAGAATTTGCATCGGAGTAAGTGTAATTTCATAACCAAATGACATCATGGGGAGTGAAATTCCTGACCATTCAGAATGATCGGGTGATTTAATAAAAGGTTTCCCTTCTCCCATTATCTCAAGACCTAATTTTTGATTGAGGCCTAGTTTGTAAAGGCCTTTTATAAATTTATCTCTCTGATGATTATAATTTTCATAGATGATTTTGGTAATCCCAACATTTGAAGATATTTCAAAAGCCTTCTTTACGCTTATCATTCCTTTTGTCTTCTTGCTACTATCTTCAACCTTAGAACCGGAATAATAAGTAATCCCATCCTCAATATCTACTGAGTCTGTTATGTTCACTAATCCGTCTTCAATTGCCACCATTAAACTTGCTGTTTTGAAAGTAGAACCTGGAACTGAACTTTCCCCAATGGCAAAGTTCACTGACTCCCAATAATTTCCTTTACTATTTCTTTCAAGATTTGCAATCGCCTTAATGTCACCAGTTTTTACTTCCATTAATACTGCTGTACCATGACGAGCATTATGCAAAGTCAATTGCTTTTCAAGAGCTTTTTCTGCGACATCCTGAATGTTTAAATCAATAGTAGTTATTATGTCCATTCCATCAACCGGATCAATTTCATTTCTATCGAAAAGAGGTATGTATATATTTCCTGGCAGACGTTTAAATAATTTTAAGCCCTCCGTTCCGGTTAGAATATCATCATAAGCACCTTCCAGGCCAACTATGTTTTCTCTCTGGCTCATATTCGTGTTGCCAATTGTTCTGGAAGCAAGATATCCATTGGGCTTTACCCTTTGACTTTTCTCAATAAAACGAACGCCTCCCTTGTATCTTCCTCTATTAAAAATCGGAAACTCACGTGCT
>JAGLSB010000776.1 GCA_023135955.1 Bacteroidales bacterium
AAATATAATTTGCATAAAGAAAGTATGACTAGTATTCGCACTGACTCCAGCTCTCTCAATACTTTATGCAATAATTTTGCGATTTCACTTTACGAAGATAAACTTGGGTATATATGGATAGGAACAGGTTCTGGTTTGAACAGATATTCCAAAAAAGACTCCAGCTTTATTTATTATTCAAATTCAGACGGGCTCCCAAGTAATATTATATATAACATTATTGAAGACAACAAAAATAATTTATGGTTTTCAACAGGAAGGGGGATCGTAAGCATAGATCCTGATTATGCGGAAGACTCCAGATTTACAGTAATTGATCAATTGAGGGGCCAGGAATTTAATATCAAAGCCGTATATAAAACTGAAGAGGGGGAGTTATTTTTTGGAGGAATGGATGGATTGTTTTCGTTTTTTCCCGATTCCATAAGCAAAAACCGTTTTGTTCCACCTGTGAAAATCACTAATATAGAGAAGGAAAATAATGGGGTACTGGAATCTATAAACACACATCAGGACAAGATATTACTCTCCTATAAAGATTATGCCTTTACAGTTGAGTTCTCAGTGCTGGATTTTACTAACCCGGGAAAAAACAATTATGCATATCAATTAAAAGGATTATCAGATAAATGGATTAGCCTTGGAGAACGCAGATTTTTACACTTTACTAATTTGCCACCCGGTACATATACACTTATGCTTAAAGGGTCGAATAACGATGGAATCTGGAATGAAGAGCCCACAAGCCTGGAGATTACTATTATACCCCCATGGTGGGCGAGTAATTTAGCTTATTTTGCTTACATGATTCTTCTTGTTCTTTTTATTATTTTCATTATTAACATGCGTGAACGAAACCTTAAAAAGGAAAAACGAATACTGGAAGTAAATGTATTGAGAAGGACCGAGGAGATTGCAAGGCAGAAGGAACTTGCCGAAGAAAATGAACAAAGGCTAAGATCAACAGTCAATTCCCTTGATGATTTACTGTTTGTTCTGGATGAAAAGGGACACTTGCAGGAATTTTATAATCCGAGACAAAGAAATACTCACTTCCTACTTCCTGAATTGGATATTGGTAAACATTTTAAAGAGATTAACTTTCCCGATGATGTTATTTCACAATTCGATAAGGCATTTGAAGATTTCCATCAAAAATCCAAAATAATGGAATTTGATCATCATTTTTCAGATAACGGAAAAGTATTCTGGTACAGTACAAAAATATCCCCTAAGAGAAATCTGGAAGGAAAGCTCACAGGTCTTGTAATTGTTTCAAGAGAAATCACAGATAGAAAAGAATCTGAAGAGAAACTTGCAAAACAAAAGTATGAACTAGATGAACTTAACAATACCAAGGATAAGTTCTTTTCTATTCTTGCTCATGATCTAAAAAACCCATTTACTAATCTATATTCTTTAGGGGAATTACTGATTAAGAATTATGATGTTCTGGAGGAAGAAGATAAAATTGAAGGTTTGAAAAAAATGCATAAGTCATCTGCTTTTATTTATGAGCTGCTCGAAAATCTTTTAACCTGGTCAAGAACACAAAGAGGAAAAATTGAGTATAATCCGGCGATATTTGATCTTGCTAAAATTGCTGAGGTAAATGTGAATTTGCATAAGATCCCTGCCGAAACTAAAGGTATAAGTCTGGTGAGTAAGTATAAGGAAGATATTCAGGCTTATGGTGACAGAGAAATGATTAATGCTGTAATACGGAACTTACTTAACAATGCCGTAAAATTTACTAACAGCGGTGGAGAGATAATTATTTCGGCCATTGAAAATAAAGATCAGATCACTGTAAGTATTAAAGATAATGGTATCGGTATTTCTCCTGAAGATCAGAAAAAACTGTTCAGGCTGGATGATAAATATAAATCTAAGGGAACCGCCGGCGAAAGTGGTACCGGGCTCGGGCTTGTTTTGTG
>JAGLSB010000777.1 GCA_023135955.1 Bacteroidales bacterium
TTGTAGAAATGTTTGTTGGTGTTGGGGCATCAAGAGTTCGAGACTTGTTTAAGCAAGCCAAAGAAAAATCTCCTTGCATTGTTTTTATAGATGAAATTGACGCAGTAGGAAGAGCTCGTGGGAAAAATGCCAGTCTTGGATCAAACGATGAAAGAGAAAATACTCTAAATCAGCTTTTGACTGAAATGGATGGTTTTGGAACAAATAGCGGGGTAATTATTTTGGCAGCAACAAACCGAGCAGATGTTCTTGACAGGGCATTGTTAAGGGCCGGACGATTCGATAGGCAAATATCTGTAGAATTGCCTGATTTAAATGAAAGAAAGGAAATTTTCAAAGTTCATATTAGACCTTTGAAGCTCTCTAAAGAAATTGATATTGGCTTTTTCTCCAAGCAGACTCCTGGATTTAGTGGAGCAGACATAGCAAATGTATGTAATGAATCTGCTCTCATTGCAGCAAGAGGTAATAAAAAGAAAATTGGTAAGCAGGATTTTCTGGATGCAATCGACAGGATCATAGGCGGTCTCGAAAAAAAGAATAAAATTATATCTCCAATGGAGAAGAAGACGATCGCTTATCACGAAGCGGGTCATGCAACTATAAGCTGGCTTCTTCCTCATGCTAATCCACTTGTAAAAGTAACAATTATTCCACGTGGAAGAGCCCTTGGGGCCGCATGGTATCTGCCTGAAGAAAGACAAATTACTACTACCGAGCAGCTGAAAGATGAGCTTTGTGCTACGCTGGGGGGAAGAGCTTCGGAAGAAATAAACTTCAATAAAATATCTACTGGTGCTTTAAATGATTTGGAACGAGTTACCAAGCAAGCTTATGCGATGATTTCTTACTTTGGGATGAGTAAAGAAATAGGAAATCTGAGTTATTATGATTCTAACGGTCAGGGTGATTATTCATTCACCAAACCGTATTCAGAGAAAACTGCCGAGAAAATGGACGATTCGGTTAAAGAATTGGTAAGCCTTGAATATGAAAGGGCAAAAAAGATTTTAAAAGATAATATCAAGGGTCTAACTGATTTAGCTGAAAAATTACTTGAGAAGGAAGTGATTTTCGCTGAAGACCTGGAAAAAATATTTGGAAAAAGAGAAGGTGAGTTAAATCAAGAAGCTGAGCTTGCAAAAAAACCTGTAGTAAAGCGAGGTCGTGCGAAATCTACTGTTGTTTCTAAGACTACTTCTACAAAGACAAGAAAAAAGCCCGCAGCAGGCAAAATTGATGAAAAAAAATAGAGTTTAATGGACGAAAGGGTATTGGTTCATACAACTAATCAGACATACTTGGCTGAAATTCTGATACAATATCTAAGTGATAACGATATAATTGCATTTTCTATCGATAAAAGAGATAGTAATTATCATTTTGGCGACATTGAATTGTATGTTGATAAAGATGATGTTATTAAAGCAAAAGTGCTCATTAATAAATTTGAAAGTTGAAAGAATTCATTAAAAGAAGTATTAGTGGAATTTTCTTTGTTTTAATTATTCTTGTCGCAATTCGCGTTCATATATTTTCCTTATTTTTCTTATTTTTAATCATTCTGATATTTTCTTTGAATGAGTTTTACAATCTTTTATATAAACTAAAATTCCATCCCTATAAATTTTTCGGTGTCTTTGCAGCTGCAATTATGTTATCTATTAATTTTCTTGTAGCATCAAACATACTTGATCATAAATTCCTTCTATTAAATCTTTTTATTATTAGTAGCTTTCCTGTAATACCTCTCTTCTATCATAAGGGAAATTTTGTTCAATCCTGGGCTACAACTCTGCTTGGCTGGATTTATATATTAATTCCCTTATCAATTTTATCATTCATCTCTCAAATAACAGGAAAATATGAGGCTGAATTGATTATGTCTATTTTTATAATTATATGGGTCTTCGATTCCTTTGCCTATATAAGTGGAACTCTTTTGGGTAAACATAAAATGTTTCCCGGAATTTCTCCGAAAAAGTCATGGGAAGGATTTGCAGGAGGTCTGACCCTCACGCTCGGCTTAACATTTTTCCTTTCTCCTTATGTAGCAGTATTAAGTATGAATGAATGGATGTTTCTATCCTTAATAATAGTTGTTACGGGAACTCTTGGAGATTTGATAGAATCGGCAATCAAAAGAAACGCCGGAGTAAAAGATTCTGGCCGTTTTATGCCAGGACATGGTGGATTTTTGGATAGATTTGACTCACTTTTATTTGCCCTTCCTTTTATCTATATTTATTTGATATTCATCGTAAAATGAGAAGTCTAATTCATAAAGAAGGTTGGAAAATAATTAGTATTATTGCAATAAGCCTGGTTGCTTTGAATATCCTTAGCCTGCTTTTTATCAATACCTTATTTCTACAAAGTGCAATTTTTCTAATATCACTACTCTTTATTCTATTTGTAATAAGATTTTTCAGAATTCCTAACCGCGTTCAAGTTCACGAAAAAGATACTGTATACTCAGCAGCAGATGGCAAGGTTGTCGTAATTGAAGAAGTATTTGAAAATGAATATTTCAATAGCAGATGCATCCAGATATCAGTATTTATGTCAGTCTGGAATATTCATATAAACTGGTCACCTGTTAAAGGTTTGGTCAAATACTATAAATACCATCCTGGGAAGTATCTTATAGCTACACACCCAAAGTCATCAGATTTAAACGAAAGAAATACCATTGTAATTCAGACGGACAATAATATAGAAATTTTGGCAAGACAAATTGCAGGTTTTGTAGCACGGAGGATAGTTTCTTATGTTCATCCTGACAAACAACTAAATCAATCAACAGAGATTGGATTTATCAAATTCGGCTCCCGAGTTGACATCTTCCTACCACTAAATACCGAAATTTTGGTTAAGGTTGGTGATAGAGTTCTTGGAAGCAATAGTAAACTGGCATTGTTAAAATAAGATTAAAATCTTCGATTTAACACTGGCTTAACATCCAATTCACTCCACCAGCTATATATTTGATTAATTATTAAATATAAAGACCAAATTTATTATGAAAAGATTATTATCCATCGTTGCAATTATTATTTTTTTTGCATCAATAACTGTTCCTGTTTCTTCATCTAATGAGTTAATCCCTGTTTCGATTCAGGTTAATGATGAAAAACCCAAGAAAAAAGTAAGCAAAAAAGAAACAAAAAAAGCAACATCAAAAGACTGCTCAACTCCTTGTGCAGAGAAGAAAGCCGCTGCTTGTTGCGGAGAGAAAAAAGCCGCAGCATGTGGAGATAAAGACAAGAAATAGTTAATAAACCCTTTAATTAAACCGCCTTTCGATAGAAGGCGGTTTTTTTATTGCCAGAACTTTGATTATTTATACTTTTGCAGTTATAATAACGAGCAACCAGCAACCCTTCGGCCCTTCGACAAGCTCAGGGATCTCAGGCTCAGGGCGGCGCCAGTAACTAATAACTATGAAACAGGATAATCAAATTTTAAAAATTAGCGATAGTGTACAGTGGATAGGTATCATGGATTATGAGATTGAAACCTTTGATATTGTAATGAAAACAGAGTACGGAACAACTTATAACTCATATTTCATTAATGCTGAGAAGAAGGCTATAATTGAAACAAGTAAAGAAAAATTTAAAGATACTTATCTCAATAAAGTAAAAAGAGTTTGTAATCCTGAAGAAATTGAATATATCATTCTTAATCATACCGAACCTGACCATTCTGGAAACCTTAAGCATCTGCTTAAGCTTGCGCCCAATGCAACAGTTGTTGGTTCCGGACAGGCTCTTAATTATCTAAATGAAATGGTTGGTGTCCCCTTCAAGTCTCAGAAAGTTAAGGATGGAGATATCATCGATCTTGGAAATAAAAAGTTAAAAGTGATTGGCGCCCCAAACTTACACTGGCCAGATACTATATACACATATCTTGAGGAGGATGAAATTCTGTTTACCTGCGATTCTTTTGGAGCCCATTATTGTAATCCCGCAATGTTTAATGACGAGGTCGATAACTACAATGATGCCTTTAAATATTATTTTGATGTTATTTTAAAACCTTTCAGTAAGTTCATGCTGAAAGCTATAGATAAAATAAGTGCTTTAGAGATTAAAACTATCTGCCCTGGTCATGGTCCCATTTTAAGAACAAATTGGAAGAAATATGTCGACCTTTCAGAACAATGGGCCAAAGAATATCTTGAAAGCACAAGCACCGATAAAAGGGTATTATTAGCCTATATTTCAGCCTACGGGTACACCAAAGAAATGGCTGAAAAGATTAAAATTGGACTCGGGAAGTTTGAAAGCATTAAGATTGATATAATAGATATTGAAGATTTACTGCTCGGTGAGCTTGAGGAACAACTAGTAAAATCGGATGCTTTAATAATTGGCTCACCAACCATTAATCAAAACACCTTGCTGCCAGTTTATAAATTATTCTCTGTTATTAACCCTATCCGTGATAAAGGTAAGTATTTCGCCACATTTGGCTCTTATGGCTGGAGTGGAGAAGCCACCAATATAATTGAGGCTAATCTGAAAAACCTTAAGTTAAAACCCGTAATGGAGAGCCTATCAGCAAAATTTTTCCCTCACGATGAAAAGTCTAAACAATTCATCGAGTTTGGGGAAAAATTTGCTGAGCTAATGTTAGCTAAAGAATAATTATTTTATTACTGAGAATTTTTCAATTGCCCTGATATTCCCCTGATTATCTCTTAAGCGAATCAGGTAAATTCCCTGCTTATAATTATTTATATCAATCATAAACAACTGTATTCCAGGCTGCCAAATATTATTTTCAATTAATCTACCCATATTATCAAAAATTTCAAGATTGAACTCTGTACTTTCTAAGGAATTCAATTTCAAATAAACAAATTGATCTGCAGGATTTGGATAAATATTTAGACCAAGCATTTCTGGATAGAGCGGATTAATAGCCGTACTCAAATTTGATATATCATCTGTAGCCGCCTGGTAAACCTCTCTGGTATTATCGTTTTGTACGAATACAGCCACTCTAAGCATATCCGGATTATAAACATCTAAATGGCTCCAACTAAAATTCTCTGTTACTGATTCCCCTATGCTCCAGGCATTAAAATAAGCCGTGCCTGCTGCATTTGGAACCATGTCTTTAACAACATTCAGGAAGGTGCTTTGACCATTCGTCAAATTTACACCATCAATTAATTTTTCAAAGATTACTACCTGAAGAATCCTTTCGTCAGGTGCTAAGGTATCCAGTGCCGTTAGTTGCACGTCCACTGAAAGTAAATCTGAACCATATTCTACACTTAATTCGATATCAAAGATTGGGTCATATAATGATTGGATCAGGATACTATCGTCGTTAAGTTGTGCAATTTTAGCTTTGTCAAAATCATGAGAACCATCAATAATTAATTCAGGGACAGTGTTTATCCCATAATACAAGCTCCTTGTGGCAGGTACAAAGATGTTAGATTCATTAAAGAGATCCGATCCGCCAATATCAGTATGGTATTCCAATTTCACTGCATCCTGAAAATTACTTCTGTAAATACTATTAATTATACCATCACTTTCCGTAACATTTGTATTCGATCCATTTGTAAATGATTCCATTAAAACCATACGTGAACGTGAGCTAATCAAAAAATTATCAAATGCAAAGCCTTTTCTGGTAGAACCAAGCTGATGTGAGGTTCCATAATGTAATTTAAAACGTACATTTGGCTTATCAATTAATTCATCCAGGTATCGGACAGATGAAATCCAATCTTCACTAGTCTGTGTCCCTGACCATCCAAGTTCCTGCCCTGCAGGTTTATTAGCAATCTGATAATCGTTGAACCAATTAATTCCTTGCAGATAAGTACCTACATTCTGCCAGGAATTTCCGTTATCGATAGTGGACTGTAGCACAACACCTTCATTATCTTCAAGGTTTCTTAATATGTCAAATGTCACCATTGGTTTTTCAAGATCTCTAAGATTAAAACAAGGAGATATTACCCAGGATTGTTCACTTACATTGGAATCAGGGACTGCTGTATACCAACCCATCGAATTATCTTCACTTCCTGTTGCGAAATCAACTAAGTTAAAGTTCCAGCTGTTATATTCAGAGTTTGCTGTATCCTCGGCAGTTGACCAACGCCCATCACTAAGTTCAAAATCTTCAAAATAAAATCCTTTATCAACCACATGAATTGTAGGCTTCAATTTAATCACTTTATCAAATTCATTTGTGCAACCTAATTTCGTTATAACCTGCAAATTCACTTTATAATCATCAATCCCTGGAAAAGTATTTTTAACAGAGCTGCTGATACTATCATGTCCGTTA
>JAGLSB010000778.1 GCA_023135955.1 Bacteroidales bacterium
TCATCAAATATAGCTTTGAATTTTATCCCGCCGTTTATAGTTTTCCATAATCCTCCACTTGCAGAGCCAACATAAAGAATGTCGGGATCAGAGACAAGTGCATCCAGCGCAGATATACGACCACTCATAGTGGCAGGACCTATGTGTCTTGCTGTTATCTCTCCAAAAGTATTGGAATTAATTTTTGCTGGTTTTTGGGCATAAAGTGGATTCATACCGACAATAAATATTGTCAGTAAATATATATATCTAATTATATATTGAATCATCATATTATTTTGTTGAAGGTTTTTCAAACATTGAATCAGGAATTTCGGCATCTAATTCTACGCTATCAAAAACAATCTGCATAACAACCTGTCCATTCATTTCCTGTTCAACACTATATGGCATTACAATTCCAGAAACAGGTTTGAAATTGCTAAAAGTAGAAGAAGTTTCTAATTGGACGCCCTGCATCATTATTTTTGAATCGACCCGAAGAACAACATAATTTTCAGCATCTATATAATATATGTATTCATCGCCATCAGGCTTAACAAGCTTTATTTTATAAACTGCTGTTCCTTCCATATCATCCTCACCAATCAAAGTAAGATCAAAACCTTTTTTCTTCCAGTTATATAAATCTCCATCAATATCAGCCATTTGTTTCATCGATTTTGTCTCATCTTCACCCATGTCCTGTGGTTCCATACTTCCTGTCATAGGTATTATCGACCAACCATTTTCACCGTCATATACCTGAATAATCTTTGCTCCCTGAATTTCCGCTTCCATTCTTGCTTTAGCAGGGCGCTTTTGATACATTGTCATTGGAAGTTCCATTCCCATTTGGATAATTTTTCCTTTGTATATAAAGGTCTCAAATTCAAGCATCTTTTCCTGTCCGATAACTTCAAAATAATTCTCAAGAATTTCATCTGGATCTTGAGCAATAAGATTTACAGAGGCTGAAAGAATTAAGATTGTTAAGAAAGAAAATAATTTTTTCATAATAAATAATTTTTATTCAATTAGTTAAATGTAGATACCTTATTCTGTTTATAATTTGGTGTTCTGAAAAATAATTTACTATAAATTTAATACAACTTGTCTTAATTGCACCAAATTATTGAGCAAAGCATCCATTTTATTGAGGGAAAGCATATTTGCACCATCCGAAAGAGCTTTACCGGGCTCAGGATGAGTTTCTATAAAAATCCCATCAACTCCAACACTTATTCCAGCCCTTGCAATAGTTTCGATAAGTTCAGGTCTTCCACCTGTAAGCCCGGAATTTTGATTTGGTTGTTGCAGGCTATGTGTAATATCCAGTATTACTGGTTTCCCAAATTCAGACATTTCAGGAATTCCGCGAAAATCAACTACCAGATCGGTATAGCCAAAGGTTGTGCCTCGCTCTGTGATCATCAGATTTTCATTTCCTGATTCTGTCATCTTCTCTAAAGCGAATT
>JAGLSB010000779.1 GCA_023135955.1 Bacteroidales bacterium
TTTTTAACACGAAACTTATTTATCTCAGGTGATTCTGTTGAAACAAAATACAAATAGACTTTATATCCTGCTTCAATAGCACTCTTCATTATTTCTATTTTGGAAGTATGAGAAAATACTGTCTCAAATGAAAACTTTCTTTTTTCCAAAAGCAGTTTTTTTCGAAGGAAATCTGCAATAATCTGAGCAATGCGTTCATCGGCCTTCTCATTTAGCAGAATTAGCTGATTATCTTTTAGGGAATAACTTTTCTTAAAGGCAGTTAATGTGAATTCTTTATTCAACAAACCTGATTCGGAAACTATTTTTAGAAATTCTTGTTCTTTAACACTAACTCGGTATTGCTTGAAAGTTACTTTTCCTTTCCTTAATCTTTTAGCAATATCATCAGCATTAATATATATACCAAAATCTACTGGAATTCCTTTAACCTTAGATTTTCTGACAGCATTAATAATTGTGCTTTTTCCAGAGCCATTTGGTCCGGCAAAAACCCTCATTCGTAAAGTTTGTCTAGTCAAGGATTATTTCTTGTGGTTTAACTTTCGGAGGAAGTTTTATTATATTTTGAGTACTCCCATTATTATATTCACGTACAACCCACTCATTCTTAACTTTAACTACATAACCCGCAATGCGCATCGCCCTTTGTGAGGCTAACTTAACAGCTCTTTGACTTGTCCGTACTAAAATTCGCTTAGTGATATATGCCTGTTCTTGTGGTCTGTTAGTTTTCATATTACAAAGATAATTAAAATACTTATTATACTAAAGGCTTATTAAGTGAGAATATTCACCTTATCAAGTGATTATTATTAAGCGGTAAAACATTTTAAAACATATTTTATGGTCGTGAGATAAAAGGTAACTACAAGTGAAGTGATTTTTATAAGGCGCATGAATATCATTTTACATAGAAAGTCCAGAACATATGGACCTTTCTTTTATTATCTTTTTGTTCTTCCTCGCCTTTTTTTATGCTTCAATTCTTCTTGCTCTGCTTCCTTGAGTAATGATTTCAGATCCTGTGAATTATCTTCAGAAATATCCAAAGTGTATTTATAGTCATCTTCTGTGATAGCAATTCTTTGGATAGTTTTCCCAAGGTTCTTTTCAATAATTTCAAGAAATTTGTTCTCTTGAGGACTACAAAATGAAACAGCCTGACCTTTTTGACTTCCTCGTCCGGTTCTTCCAATTCTATGCACGTAATTTTCTAATGTCTCGGGTAAATCATAATTTACTACATAATCAACATTGGGTATATCAATTCCTCTGGCACCAACGTCTGTCGCAATTAAAACCTTCAATTCTCCAATTCTAAAACTGTTCATAGTACTTGCACGATATGACTGCACCTTATCGCTGTGAATAGAATCGGAAACAAGATCTACTCTTGCCAAAGCATTTTTCACTCGCTCGGCACGAAGTTTAGTCCTTACAAATACTAACATTTTACTTTCAATATTATCCCTTATCAAAGATTCTAAAAAGAACCTTTTGTCATCCATCTCAATAAATGCAACAGCATGCTCTATATTTTTCGCAACAGGGTCATCCGGGGCAATCTGAATACGTATAGCTTTAGTTACTAAGGAGTAAGCAAGTTTCTTTATTTTTTCATTGATGGTAGCAGAAAAGAAAAGTGTCTGACGTTTTCTAGGAATATGTCGCATTAAATCCCGTATATCTTTAATAAATCCTAAATCGAGCATATGATCTGCCTCGTCTAATACCAATATTTCTACACGCTTTAAATTTAATGCTCCCTGACTCACCAAATCGAACATCCTACCAGGTGTTGCAATTAATACATCTACTCCTTTGTTCAACTGTTCAATTTGTGGCTCCTGATCTACGCCACCATGAATACAAAAAGTGTCGATTTTAGTATGTTTCCCCAATTTGTTAAAAACAGATTCAGTTTGTATAGCTAACTCATGTGTTGGAGTCATTACCAGACACTTAACACCGTCAGGGCGACCACTAATTTTCCGTTCCTGTAAAGAATGTAAAATGGGGATTGCAAATGCAGCAGTTTTACCTGTGCCAGTTTGTGCAATAGCAAGAACATCTTCTCCTCTTAAGATTGGAGGAATAGATTTATATTGAATATCTGTAGGTTTTTTATAGCCTAGCTTAGAAATACTTTTTTTCAGGCCCTCGGCAATACGGTAATCTTCAAATTTCATATAATATTATTATGGCTCAAAGATAGGAATTAGTGCTGAACTATTATGATGCCTTATATTATCATAATTTTATGTTGCTATTTCAATCACAATGCTTATTTTGTTTATTCAAAAGAATAACATTAGGTCCAAATAACCGCTATCATGAAAAACGCCATCCTCCTTACTACCCTAACTCTCTTAATATCATGCTCTTCTAATGAAAGTATTAAATATCAATTTCGTGGTGAAGATCGAAACGGTATTTATCACGAATCGGAATTACTAAAGGAATGGCCTCTTGAGGGTCCCGAAGAAATCCTAAGCATCGAGAATATTGGTAACGGCTATGGTTCACCCATAGTTACAGAGGATAAAATCTATATTTCGGGGGAAATTGATTCAATGGCTATATTATTTTGTTTAAATCATAGTGGAGATATTTTATGGCAGACTGAATTTGGTGTAGAATGGTCGGTAAATTTCCCCGGATCAAGGTCTTCTCCAACACTTGTAGACAATATGATTTATATTGGATCGGGAATGGGTAATCTGCATTGTATTAATGCAAATACTGGAGAGAAAATATGGTGGAAGGATTTAATAGAAGACTTTGATGGTGTATTGCCACGTTTCGGTCATTCTGAGGCTGCATTGGTTTATGATGATAAAGTTTTCTGGATACCGGGTGGCGAAAAATATAATGTTGTGGCCTTAAATCGTTTTACTGGTGAACTGATATGGTCAAATCCAGGTTTTAGTGAAAGATCGGCTTATAATTCACCAAAATTAATTGAACTTGAAACCAGGAATATTTTGGCTGCATTTTCCGCTTATCATCTAATGGGAATTGATACTGAAACCGGTGAACTACTCTGGAGTCATGAACAGGATAACACTCCACTGGAGGAACGGACACTTGGCCAGGGCGATACTCATGGTAACACAGTTTTATATGAAAATGGCTCCATATATTATGCTGTTGGTGATGGTAATTGTGGCGTAAAACTGGAACTTTCAGAGGATGGTTCAGAAATTAGAGAGGTATGGAGAAATAAGGGCTTTGATAGTTTTATGGGAGGGATTGTGAAATTCGGTAATTATTTATATGCTGGAGCAACCCTAAAAAAAGAATTGCGATCTATTGATGCAACAACGGGAGTAATTACAGATTCGTTAAAAATTGGAAGCGGCGCACTAATTGCTGCTGATAATATGCTCTATTATTATAATCAAAAAGGTGAACTTATACTTCTGGCTTTCGCAGAGGGGAAAATGAAGGAAATAAGTTCTTTCAAAATTAAAAAAGGATCGAAGGAACACTTCTCTCACCCCGTTATTCATAATGGAATTTTATATCAACGACACGGAAATGCTCTTATGGCCTTCGATATTAAGATGAAATCAGAAGAGGAATAAAATTAGTTATCAGCAACAGCATCCATAACCAAAGTCAAAAATTCACCTAATTTAGAAGGTTCCAACCAACGGGTTACAATTACCATGTTTTCATCTGGAATAACAACAATATAATTTCCACCAAATCCGGCAGCAAAGAATACATTTTCAGGCACATTTTCCATTTTCCGGCTACCCTTATTCAACCACCACATATAACCATACGAAGGGTTTGCAGATGAAGATGTTACAGCCTTTTCAATCCAGTCCTTCGATATAAGCTGCTCCTCTTTCCATTTTCCATTATTTAGAAATAATAAACCATATCGGGCATGATCGATAGTATTGATAAATAATCCACCCCCTGAATGTCCACCCCCGCTAACCGACTGAACCTTTGATCCGTCAATGTTCACCCAAGAGGATTCATAACCATACCAACGCCATGTAGAAGACGCACCTATAGGATCCATTATTCTTTCTCTTAAAATTTCAGGCAATGGCTTATTTAATACTTGCAGTAAAGCATAAGATAATACATTTACTCTAACATCATTGTATTTATAGAAAGTACCTGGATCATTTAATTCGCGATTCTTCCAGTCATCTATTCCTCCCTCGCGCGATGGTCTATCTGCCCAATCGTACATTCCAAATAAATTACCCGACCAATCCGACGACTGATTAAGTAAATGCTCCCATGTAATTTTTGAATTATGCTCTCCTTCAAATGTTCCGTCCCATACATACTCAGAAACCGGATCCTGAATATCTCTGATTATACCATCTTCCAATGCTAATGCAGCCATACTGGACAAATAACTTTTTGTTACACTGAAAGTCATATCAACACGATCAGTCTCTCCCCATTCAGCAACAATATATCCATTTTTAAGAATCATACCTGCAGATCCTCCTCTTTTCTTACATGGACCTGCAATATGATGATAAGGTTCATGTG
>JAGLSB010000078.1 GCA_023135955.1 Bacteroidales bacterium
CCGAGTAGTAATAAGAGAAATTTGCACGGATTTATTCATGATGAATCTGCCACCGGGAAAACTACATACATCGAGCCTGTTGAAATTGTTGAGGCAAATAACGAGATTCGGGAACTTGAGGCTAAAGAAAAACGTGAAGTCATAAAGATTCTTATCGAATTAACAGATTTTATTCGACCATATATAGACGAATTAAAACTCAATCATATTTTCCTTGCTAGAATTGATTCCATCAGAGCAAGAGCAAAATTCGCTTTAAATATCAATGCTGTACTTCCAAATATTAGGAATCATGCAGAAGTGGAATGGAGAAATGCCATTCATCCTTTGTTGCTACTTTCTTTTAGAGAACTGAACAGGGAAAAGAGCGTGATCCCTTTGGACATTCAGCTTGATAAAAAGAATAGAATATTGCTTATCTCGGGACCAAACGCGGGTGGAAAATCGGTTTGTCTGCAAACTGTGGGCTTACTTCAGTATATGCTACAGAACGGATTTTTAGTTCCTGCGCATGAATCTTCCGTTTTTGGAATTTTCGACAGCGTTTTTTTGGATATGGGAGATGAACAATCCATCGAAGATGATTTAAGTACCTACAGCTCTCATCTTATCAATATGAAGATGTTTTCAAAGAATGCTGATGATAAAAGTCTGATACTAATTGATGAATTTGGAAGCGGAACGGAACCTACTCTTGGAGCAGCAATTTCGGAATCGATTTTAGATAACCTTAATAACTCTGGAGTTTATGGATTGATTACAACTCACTATACTAATCTTAAGCATTTTGCTTCTGCTAACGAAGGACTCATTAATGGAGCAATGCTTTATGATACTGGTTTGATGAAACCTTTATTTAAATTGGTAATAGGGAGGCCCGGTTCTTCTTTTGCTTTTGAAATAGCGCGTAAGATTGGACTTTCAGAGAGTATTCTAAAATCTGCAGAATCAAAGATAGGAAAGGAGCAAGTTGACTTCGATAAAGCATTAAAAGATCTTATCAGAGATAAAAAATACTGGGAAAACAAACGGAGTAGGATACGCGTATCAGAAAAGCGTCTTGCTGAACTTGTTGAGCGTTATGACCGGGAACTAGGGGATACTGAGAAATTGCGCAAAACAATAATAAAGGAGGCAAAAGACAAGGCAAATTCTTTACTTAATGACTCGAACCGGAAAATTGAAAACACTATACGGGAAATAAGAGAAGCCGAAGCAGAGAAGGAAAAAACGAAGGAGATAAGGAAAAAACTTGGTGAATTTAAATTGGAGGTGAACAAAGCAGAGAAACCTGATGAAAAAACAGTTGAAGCAGAAAATCTGAAAAAGAAAATTCAAGAGCTAAAACAACGCGACAGACAAATTCAGGCCAGAAATCCCCGAAAGAAAACAGAAAATAAAATTCCTTTAAAAGAAACTCCAATTGCCGAGGGTGATAGTGTGCTAATGAAGGGGCAGGATGTACCTGGTCAGGTTCTGAAAATTACAGGGAAGAAAGCGAGTGTTGCATTCGGACATTTAAAAACTCAGGTTAAAATTGATCAGTTGGAGAGAATTTCATCGGAAAATTTTGATAATAATTTTCCGCATAAATCGAGAAAGGCCGATCTGGGTGATTGGGATGTTAGTCGCAGAAGAATTAAATTTAGTCCGGATATTGATGTCAGAGGGAAAAGGGCAGAGGAAGCACTGCAAGCCATTACCGACCTTATCGATGAAGCTATTATGGTTCAGGCTCACGATTTACGGGTATTGCATGGAAAGGGAAACGGTATTCTGCGTGAATTAATCAGACAACAATTATCGGCAACAGACGTTGTAGAGTGGTATCGCGATGAGCATGTAGAAAGGGGAGGAGCCGGGATTACTTTAATAAAACTGATTAGCTAAAATATTGATTATTTATACAGAACATATCAGTCCTCGTCTAAAGTTTATTGCAAATTTTATAGTTGGGGAATTGTTGGGAATGGAATATTCTATCACCAATAATGAGGATGAAATAAATGGTTCTGGTAAAGCGGTTATAAATTATTCGAAAAATAAAGAACTTCCTGGTTTTCATATTAATCCTCACGGACTTTTATCTGAAACTGGTATTACTCAAAGAGAAATTCAAATTGAAGCCGAAGGAGAATTTCCAATATTTTATCAAACCGAAGGAAAAGATCTTGATTTCGATATATTTTCTGCGTCTTTCTTTCTATTAACTCGTTATGAGGAATATAGCCATGCTAAAGGTGACAAATATGGCAGATATAAAGCTTCAAATAGTCTTGCTTCACAAAATAATTTTCTCCATTTGCCTATAATAAATATCTGGACTGAGAAATTGAGAAGTCTATTACTGACACAATTTCCAGAAATGGTTCATAAAAGAATTCCAGCTTCTTTTTCCCTTAGCCTGGATATTGATAATCCATGGGCACATTTAA
>JAGLSB010000780.1 GCA_023135955.1 Bacteroidales bacterium
AATTTCTTTACGGCCTGAATAAGTTCATGATAACTTATTGGCTTTAGAATATAATCTACCGCTGAAAATTTAATGGCTTTAATGGCATAGTTATCATATGCAGTAACGAAAATTACTCCAAACTCACGTTGCTCTATTTTCCTGAGCAAATCAAAGCCAGTTGTTTTTGAAAGCCGAATATCAAGAAAAAGGAGGTCTGGAATCAATTCATTAATAAGGTTCTCAGCAGTTACCGGATCCGATGCTTCTCCTATAAGTTCAATATCCGGGCAATAATTCCTTAACATGCCAGATAAGTTGTCCCTGGCAGGCTTTTCATCATCAACTATTATTGCTCTAATTTTCATATATATATGTAATTTATCTTATTCTCAAAAAAGCCTATTTAAATTGTGCTAAAGACTATTATTTTTCATCTGGTATAAAAATCTCTACAAGTGTCCCCATGCTCATTTTATTCTTGTCTTCTAAATCAGTAATCCTGAGCTTATAATTATCAGGAGCGGTCCTGTTCAAGGTATCAATTCGTGATTGGATTATATTCAATCCCTTACTTTCATGTTCAGGATGCAGTGAAGAAGATGCCTGTCTGCCGATTCCGTTATCTTCAACTTTGAATACTATATATTCATCTGCCAGACTCGCTTCAATAGTTAATTTATTATCCCCTTCTTTTGGAGCAAGTCCGTGCAAAATAGCATTTTCAATAATAGGCTGAAGCATCATAGTAGGCATCATTGTATTATATTTATCAATTTCAGGATCAATATGAATTTTATAAGTAAATTCAAACCTTATTTTCTCAAGATCAAGATAGAATTCTAAAGTTTCCACCTCTTCAGCAATTGAAACACTTTCTCTTTCAGAGTTATCAAGGATTTTCCTGATCAAACTTGCAAATACGGTTAAATATGTATTCGCCTCCTTCAGCTGTCGTGATTGAATTAACTCTTGAATAGAATTCAGGGAGTTAAATAAAAAATGTGGATTTAATTGGGCTTTCATGGCCTTTTGCTCCAGATCTGCCATTTTTTGTAGTAAGGCTCTTCTTTTAAGTCTCCTGTAGACAATGATACGATATAATATAAATGAAAGAATCATTCCGAGCAAGACTCCCAAAAAGATCCTGACAAATTCGGTTTCGATAAAGGGCTTTTTAGGTAGTAGAGGTAGATCAATAGCTTCCTTGATTGCTATTTTTAAATTTCCAATACCTGAATTACGGAATATTTTACCTTCTCGATCAATGACGATATCTTTAAACGGATTCCCGTAATCCATTAAAAACCTGTCTTTAAAAGCATCTTCACCGTCAGGAAAATACATTTGGTGCATCCCTTTAGAATACTGCAAATTAGAATCCTTCCAGTGCTGAAAAGAAATGCCGGGGCTAATTCTCAGGATCACAACATCTTTCTTGTTTGAACCATATTCCTTATAAATATCTTCGCAATTTTCTTGTCCATACTCATATTGCCTACATAGCATAAATACAACCGTCTTCCCTTTTGTTTTATCCCAATCCCACTTTTTCCCGTCCAAGTCGACCAGATTCATCCTGGGCATTTCACTTCCTGGCTGCAAAGCATTAACCTGTTTCTGGATGTTCCTTACATAATCAATAACATCCATATTGTTTAAGGATTCAAGAATATTTTCAAAATGATAATTAGAGTTATAATTGGGGCTGTATGATGTTGCATTATTTGCAATTGCTTCCAGTCTGCTAACAATATCCAGGTATAATGGAATACCATCAAGTAAAAATCTACTAAATATTAGCTGGTCTGCACTTTTATTTGGAGTATAAATTTTAGTGCTGGATGAATTAAATTCCAGATATCGAAAATCTGTGTACAAGCTTATATAGTAAGGATAGATTTCCAAATTTCCAAAATCCTGATAATTGGGTTTCTGAGGCTTAGGAATTCCAGAAATTAACTCATTTAAATTTTTCAATGCTTCGGGATCTTTACGAAAACTCTGCCATGTATCAGAGATCTCTAACATTTTAATAACACTTTGAATTTCAGTATCCATAAAATTGTAAAATCCCGGACTTAGATTATTCCTTTCTGATTCAAGCAATTTCTCAGAATATCGTATATGATCCCTGTATTGATCAAACATCCGAAAATGAAGGTATTCTGGAAAATAAATCAAATTATTTTTACTAAATTTCGGGATGCTTCTTTTATTCAGAAACTCTGAATTTTTGTACCCTCTACCAGAAAAAAGTGGATCATTTTTATCATTTTCATCAATAATCAAATGGATACTATCACCTGGTTCAATATATAAATTCACCCAGGCATTTGAATTAATTGGAAAACGCTCCAGCAGGTAAAGTCGATATTTTACTGCATTCTCAATATCAAGAGGTATAGAAAATGAACCATCGGAATTTATCTCAATAATCATATGATCAGTATCGTGCCCAACAATATTAGCTCGATATTCAAGACAAATATCTTCTATTTCGGGGTATTTTATTTTCCCACAAACAATTGTCCTTTTCATCCATTTGGAATAGCTCAAGAGCTTAAATGTATAATGATAACTTCTTTGTATCTTATAAATTAATTCTTCATTTTGATCTTTATCTATGCCCTCCTTCTTTGGAAAGGATTCTGCATATAGAATTATTCCAGTATTTGAATCAACAGTATATTCCCTGGGAAGCCGGGCTCCTTTTTGCTTATCTTTGTTTCTTTTTAAGCTAAAGAATTCTGGTATATCTGAACGAATCTGAAACGATGAATCCGACATTGGTAAACGTAAAAACTCCTCCTTATTTCCATCCGCCTGAGTAATGGTCCATTTATCGGAGATCATGTTGCCAGGGTATATGTTTAACAGTCCAATATCTTTTAATAATATATCTTCCCTGGTGCTATATTCACATTCCAACCTGGTCTTTTGATCCAAGCTGAGCCCCCTGGATTCAACATAACTTAATAAGCCATTTCTAATTTGGTCAATATTTTTGATGGATAACTTTTGGTACACAGTATTAAAAAGAACAGTATAATCAACATCATTAAGATAACAAGAGATTATAGCCCTCAGGTTGTGGACATAAGGAAACCTAGAATCAGAACTACTAATAATCTCGCGATCCAAAGAATTCTTCCTTTTTGAGTTCCTGGTAAAAAGCTTTTTATAACTTATCAGATATATACCTGTCTCAGGAATATCTAACACGGTAAGACTAAACCTGATTTTCTGTTCACTAATGAGATTACTTGATTGACTATTTCGTGGATTTTCGGTCAAAATTTCATACACTAGCTGATCTCCCCTTTCAAGCTTTAACTTTATGTCGGGTTCAATTGTTTTGGCGGTGGAGAATGGCAAAAAAAACTGCAGAAGGACAATTGTTGCGAATAACTTTATACTGTTCATAATGGAGAAGATATTTATAAATATACTTACAAATATTCACAAATATTTTATCCCATACATTAAAAGATTATCGAACGGTTGATATGATTTATTAAAAGGTACTTAGAGCTTATGTCTCAACTGATCAAAGATTGAATTTCTCATTCAAATCCAAAAACAATCAAAATCATAGAAGCTTGATTATCAATAACACATTAATAAATTGGTTATTTCATCAATGATAGCCCATAACCAATATTAACTTTATTATTAGTAATTGATTAATTATTTCTTCTGTTAGATGGATTTTAATTAGATAGACACCACTAAACCGGATCATATTTATAATCCGCAAAAAAAATATCCCTTTCCTCTGCGTTATTTTAAGGTTTTTTCCATTAATAAATATAACAATAATGATTTTCTGTGGAATGATATCGGTATTATGTAGAACGGAACACATATGGTTTTATGTAGGGACGCGCCACGTGGCGCGTCCCTACATAAAACCGGGGCGCGTCCCTACATAAAACCGGGGTGAGTCCCTACATAAAACCGGGGTGAGTCACAACATAAAACCGGGGTGAGTCACAACATAAAACCATTACACATCCCAAAATAAACCAATGTACGTCCCAAAACAATACCACGAGACAATAAAACAGAAAATATTAAATGGGAAAAAACAGAAAAACCATACGGCTACAAAACTGGGACTATCGTTCACCGGCACAATATTTCATTACGATTTGCACTAAAAACAGGGAACCACTTTTTGGGGAAATTATTAAGATAGAAATGCATCTCAATGAATTAGGAAGTTACGCCAGTCAATGTTTGAACAACATAAATATTTACAATAAAAATGCAGATGTTCCTGTATTCATCATAATGCCCAACCATATCCATGCGATCATTGAATTGAAAAATAAAATCAATAATTACCAGACAAACAAATTTG
>JAGLSB010000781.1 GCA_023135955.1 Bacteroidales bacterium
AAGATGTAGGTGGCCGAAGGCTTACGTTATTTCAGCTTTTATTTCATCTATTTTACTTTTTTGATTAGTAAAGTCAATTGTAGGTATTTCTTCTTTACTTTCTTCAATGGCTAGGTTTATACGAGCACTGAATTCATTTAATTCTCTTTCTAAATCAGTTAGCTTCTTTATTCTTAATTCATTCTGCTTTATATCCTTTACATTGTTAGTGTACTTTTCTAGCTTCTCTTTATTGGATTCATTAGTAATACTGCCTAACAAGTCTTGATTTCTCTTAATAACAGACTTTACTATTTCAGCATTATTTATTTTTGTTCCTTTATCATTTGTCTGTTCAAACCAATTCTTTAAATCATTTAGTTTTTCAAGTTCTGAATCAATCTCGTCTTGCAAATCAGTGGCAAAATCTTCAAAGACATCAAGGTTAAGCATTCTCTTTATTTCTACACCTAACTTATGAGCATCTAAAGCCAAATCTTTTACTTCATTTTGTTTAATATAAAGAAATGCTAGATTGTGCTGATATTCCATTGAATAACTTAAATCTTCATCATCAAATGATTTAGAATAGTTAGCTATAAAATTCTCTGAATTAAGATATGGATTTTGAGAATAGCCAAACCCTTTTGCAAAGTAATCCATTAAAATACTTTTACCTTCACCTCTACCACCAATTATTGATACCATACTTGGGTTTAAAGGAATACTACAAGTTTCAAAAGCAAGATTTTGGTTCTCAAATATTTTAAAATTATCAGTTATTTTAATTTCAGAAAAGAAGGGTCTCTGATAATCAAAAAGCGGATTAGTTTCTTGAATACGAACTCTATCTTTTGGTTCAAATATTATTTGTTTTAATCCCTCAAATGTACAATCTGCTTTTATCCAAGTGATTTTATTTGAAGGAAATTTGCCGTAATCTTTGTACTTATGTGCATCACTTCCTGCTATGCAAGGTTTTGGTTTATTTCCCAGAGTCTTGAAGAAATTCTCAAAGAATTTTTCATTATCAGGTGTTTTAATCCCCGATATTAAATCAATATTTACTTTATCTCTTGTCTCAAAAATATGAGCACTTTGCATAAAATAATTGTCATCATGTGGATGGTCTTCCCAATTTAGTTTTAACAATCCATCGCTTGTATCATATGGAAGAATAACAAATCCAAAATCCTCAGGAATTTGATTAAATGCTTGATTTAGTGAATCTTTAGTAACTTCTGCGGTTATTGAACCTAACATTAACAGTTTTTCATCACCAAGGTCCTCTGGATTCTCATATCCATGTTTTTTAGCTTTACTTTCATCTAAGCTTTTTGCAAACCTAATTAATGCATCGTCAGAAAGTTTCTTATCTACTGACCTAATATACAGTTCAGATTTAAAGTCTATTAATTCTTGTATTGATAATTTATCTGATAATATACAGTGAATATTAAGCCTATAGTCAACAGGACACTCTATTCTTAATTCCATTCCTGGGAAAACTGTCTTTTTTAATTCGCCAGAATGTTCTATTAAATATTCTTGCAGAGCAATATACCAATCAAAAGTCCAATAATCCATAAGGCAGAAAACATCCACATCACTTTTATTTACAACTTCAATAAAATTTTTAATTTCAGTTGTTTTTTCTTCTGAGGTCATGTCTCTCAGCTTTTTCGAACCTATCCAATGAAAAGAAGCTGGGGTATGTATGTGCAAATCCCATTTCCTCCATTCTGAACCTTTTGTATTCATGTTATTGTTTCTAAGTTTAATTTATGTAGTATGCTCTTTGCAATGAACGCCAACTTATTATATGTACCACAGATCCAATATAAAATGCCAGAAAGCTTATTATGATTAGAGCTTCTTACAATATTAATTTCAATATTCCCTGAAATTGATAATATGCATTTAGCCAATCAATTTGTAGCCTTCCTTCTTCTGTTTCATTAGGTTCGAATATTAGTCTTACCCCATACAATTTTAATTCGTCTTTATACATGTTTGTAATAATTCCCTCCGTTCCCCATAAAGTATACAATCCATTAATTAAACTTCTCTCCATTTTGTTACCCCTTTTTAGCAACTATTTTTCATTTTTTTTGAAATTAATTTGTAAGCTTATGGTTATAAGCACAATAGTATTTTTAGTGAGGGCTAAAGCCATTCATTAATTTCCCTTTGAAGAAGTCAAAATACAAAGGGTATCTGTAGTCAAGCATAGAATAAGAGATTGCTTCGCCTCCTTCGTCATCTCGCAACGACGGGTCCTGCCTGGGAGTAGGTAGAAAGGTGTTGGCGGC
>JAGLSB010000782.1 GCA_023135955.1 Bacteroidales bacterium
CTAGTAAAGATATTGTGCTAATTGCTTTTGGTTATGTTTACGCTAGTATACCTGGGGTATTAAGTATTTTCAACTTATCAAGATTTGATAAACCTGAAATGATATTTAACGATAACTTTTACTTGTATAATTACGAAGATAAAAATAGTGATGGGAATATTGATATTGTTGTCACAAAGCATGATAAAGATGAAATGAATAACAAAGATGATTTTAACACTTACCTACTCATAAACGGTTGTTACCAATCAGATATCGAATAAAGAGAGCTAAATCATTTCATTACTCATAGTAAAAACCCAGCAAGTCCGGGTTTTTCATTTCTATCCTGCGAGTTGCCTATGAACATTATCCTTAAACAGGAATGAGTCCAAAAACTCTTTAACCAATCGTTTTTTATCATCCGGTAATTTTTCCACTTTTTTAAACATGATCAGCAGCTCGTTATCAGAAATGGAGCTATCTGCTTTATCCTGAAGAGTTCCGTTAATTAAATAATCCGGTGAAGCATCTAAAGCCTGGGCAATCCGGTTCAGCACTTCAGCCGAAGGCTTTGCATCCCCTCGTTCATATCTTCCTATATTGCTGTAATGCACATTCGATAGCTTAGCAAGCTCCTGCTGAGATAGATCTTTTTCTTTTCGTGCATTTTTTAATCTGACGGCCAAAGACATAGTTTATTGCATTTAAAGTTATTAACAGTACAAATGTACTAAAAATGCATATTTCAATCTATGTATTTAAAGTAATTGTGAATATCTTATACAAATGGAATGTTGATAAATGTTGCGTATATGTTATGTTTGTGCAGATATGAATAAATAATATTTATCAACAATGGAAATCCGCGACATTAAGCAAAAGTTATCAATCCAAACAGTTCTCACTCACTACAACCTACATCCTGACAGAAACCACATGTTAAAATGCCCTTTCCACGAAGATGATACGGCCAGCATGAAGATCTACCCGGACTCGAATACTTACAACTGCTTTGGCTGCAAACGTAATGGAGATGCAATCGAGTTTTGTTCGCTGAAAGAAGGCAGTAAGCATGAAGGACTTTTAAAAGCTGCGGAGCTGTGTGGAAAGGTTAGCCCGACAATAACACCAAAGTCACAACCTACATCAAGCCCTCCCAGAATCCATTCAGATACCTTAACAAAAGTCTTTGAGAGCTTCAGAGGTGGATTATTACGCCCCATCAGTAAGAAAGCCAGAGAATATGCCAACCACAGAGGTCTTGATATTGAAAAACTGGAAGTTGGGTTTAACTCTGGCCAGTATCATTACAAAGGCAAAATGACTGAGGAGCAGATCAAGACCTGGGTAGATGCAGGCTTATTGATCCCATATAATGGAAGTGTGCCAAATGGAACAGGAACCACTTACACAGCCTTTGCCAAGGACTGCATTATCTTTCCTTTGAAAAATAAGCAAAATCAGATTGTTAGTCTTTATGGGAGAGGCATACAGGGAAATAAGAACGGAAGCGGCAAACCTGCCTCGCCGGCAGGCAGGCACTACTATCTAAAAAACAGAACCGGTCTTTATCCT
>JAGLSB010000783.1 GCA_023135955.1 Bacteroidales bacterium
GGGGTGAAGGAGGGGGGAGAGGTGAGGAAGTCAAAAAAAAAGGCCTCCAAAATGGAAGCCTTTAAACTGGTAATTTAATTTTATTAATTATGCTTTTGCAGTTTTAACAATTTCAGCAAATGCTTCAGGGTGATTCATAGCAAGATCTGCAAGAGACTTGCGATTAATTTCAATTTCCTTCTTATGAAGCATTCCCATAAAAGTTGAATAGGATAGTCCGTGTTCACGAACACCTGCATTTATTCTTTGAATCCAAAGTGCTCTGAATTCTCTCTTTTTATTTCTTCTATCGCGATAAGCATATTGTAAACCTTTTTCAAGGGCATTTTTTGAAACGGTCCAGACATTTTTTCTTCTCCCATATTGTCCTTTAACCTGCTTGAAAACCTTTTTTCTTTTCTGTCTTGAAGCAACAGAATTTGTTGATCTTGGCATTTTTTTTATTTTTTGAGTGCAAGCGCTTCAATTAAGAAGACTTTTAGCATATACACTCTGGTTAAATTTTTATTTTACTTCATGCAAAGTAAGAGCTTCACGTTACTGGTATCAGCTTTATGTACTGTACCATAATACCCGAGATTTCTCTTTCTTTTCTTTGATTTTTTTGTAAGGATATGGCTTTTAAAAGCGTGTTTCCTTTTTATTTTACCAGAACCTGTAATGGTAAACCTTTTCTTGGCTCCGGCATTTGTTTTCATCTTTGGCATCTCTAATCCTCTTTTATATTATATTACTTACCAGTTTTTATTTTTGGTGAAAGGAACATTATCATTCTTTTCCCTTCCAATTTGGGCATTTGATCTACTTTTGCAATTTCTTCCAGCTCTGTAGCCAACCTTAATAATAAGATTTCTCCTTTTTCTTTGAACAATATTGTTCTTCCTTTAAAAAATACAAATGCTTTAAGTTTAGATCCATCTCCAAGAAATTTCTGAGCGTGTTTAAGTTTGAAGTTAAAATCATGCTCATCAGTATTCGGACCAAAACGTATTTCCTTAACCACAACTTTAGTGGTCTTGGCTTTCATTTCTTTTTGCTTTTTTTTCTGCTGATAAAGAAATTTTTGATAATCGATTATTTTACAAACAGGTGGATCTGCTTTAGGCGAAATTTCAACGAGATCTAATTCCAGTTCATCAGCGAACTTAAGAGCTTCAGGAACGCTGTAAACACCTGGGTTATCAATGTTATCTCCAACAAGTCGTATAGAATGAGCTCTAATCTCATTATTTATCCGATGAGGTCTGGGATTTTTTCTTGGCATATTCCTGCCACCTCGTCTGTAAGTTGGTCCAGCTATTTCTCGTAACTCCTTTCTATTAGTTAAACTTAATTATTCTTTATATTTGTTTTGCAACTTCTGATTGAATAAACTCGACAAATTCTTCGAATTTCATTGTTCCAATATCTCCTTCACCCTGTTTTCGAACAGCAATAGTACCTGCTTCTGTCTCTTTTTCACCAACAATTAACAGGTATGGAATTCTTTTTAACTCGCTATCCCTTATCTTTCTACCTATCGATTCAGCCCTCTTGTCAATCAGGGTGCGAATATCGTAATTATTTAGGGAATTTAAAACTTTTTCTGCATAATCATGGTATTTTTCGCTAATGGGCAGAATTACAGCCTGTTCAGGGCTTAACCATAGGGGGAATTTACCAGCAGTATGCTCAATTAAAACAGCTACAAATCTTTCCATAGAGCCAAAAGGAGCACGATGTATCATTATTGGTCTGTGTTTTTCATTATCAGATCCGACATATTCCAGCTCAAATCTTTCCGGAAGATTATAATCAACCTGTATCGTTCCGAGTTGCCATTTTCTACCAATCGCATCTCTTACCATAAAATCAAGCTTAGGTCCGTAAAACGCTGCTTCACCTTTTTCAATAACAGTTTCCAGACCTTTTTCGTTTGTGGCTTCTAATATTGCGGCTTCAGCCTTTTCCCAATTTTCATCACTCCCAATATACTTTTCCTTATCATCAGGATCGCGTAGGGAAATCTGTGCGGTGAAATCTTGAAAATCAAGTGCTTTAAAAATGTAAAGAATTATATCTATTACCTTATTAAACTCATCTTTAAGCTGATCGGGTGTGCAGAAAATGTGAGCATCATCTTGTGTAAATCCTCTTACCCTTGTTAAGCCATGTAACTCTCCACTTTGTTCATAACGATATACTGTACCAAATTCGGCGTATCTTACAGGTAAATCCTTATAAGAAAACTGACGGCTTTTATAAATTTCGCAATGATGCGGACAATTCATAGGTTTTAAAAGAAATTCTTCATCCTCTTGTGGAGTTTTAATTGGCTGAAAAGAATCCTTTCCATACTTTTCATAATGACCGGAAGTTACATAAAGTTCTTTTTGTCCTATATGAGGAGTAATTACAGGCTGATAACCATGCTGCAGCTGTACTTTCTTAAGGAACGATTCAAGTCTTTCTCTAAGTTGTGCTCCCTTCGGAAGCCATAGAGGCAAACCTGATCCTACTCGTTGTGAAAATGTAAATAACTCAAGTTCTCTTCCTATCTTTCTGTGATCTCTTTCTTTAGCTTTTTCAAGCATCTCAAGATATTCTTCAAGCATTTTTTGCTTGGGAAAACTAATTCCGTAAATACGGGTAAGCATCTTACGCTTTTCATCTCCTCTCCAATATGCACCTGCAACGCTTAATAGTTTTATAGCCTTAATTGGAGCAGTATCCGGTAAGTGGGGCCCACGACAAAGATCTGTAAAATTACCCTGAGAGTAGAGTGTCAACTCAATATCTTCCAAGTCATTGATTAGTTCAATTTTATACTCGTCTCCTTTCTCTGTAAAAAATTCCAAAGCTTCAGACTTAGTAACTTCTTTTCTGGAATATGCTAACTTTTGAGTAGAAAGCTCCTTCATTTTCTTTTCAATAACGATTAGATCAGAATCTGTAATCTGAACAGAATCACCTGGATCAACATCATAGTAAAATCCATTCTCTATTGCAGGACCTATTCCAAATTCAGTACCCGGGTAAATACTCTCAATCGCCTCTGCCATAAGGTGAGCGGAAGAATGCCAAAAGGCATGTTTTGATTCCTCATCGCCCCATTTATGAAGTTTTATTGATGCGTCTTTATTTATTGGTCTTGTAACATCCCATATTTCCTCATCAACTGTAATGGCGAGAACTTCACGTGCCAGGCTGTTACTAAGACTTTTTGCAATTTCGAGTCCACTAATTCCATCTTCAAATTGCCGTACAGAATTATCAGGAAAAGTAATATTTACCATTTTTCGTATATTTTCAATTTTAGGAGATGCAAAATTAATAAAATTTTATCTAATCAGAAGGTGTACACGAACTAAGATGTTTATAAAATATAGTAATTTCTTAATGTAGATTATTAAATAGACGGGAATAGTATGCTTGAATCACCATAACTAAGAAAGCGAAAATCATTTGATAAGGCATAATTATAAATATCTTTCCACGAATCTCCTGTTAATGAAGAGATTAACATTAGAAGCGTGCTGGATGGTTGATGAAAGTTTGTTATCAGGGCATCAGTCATTTGAAAATCGTAACCTGGAGTGATCATAATTCCGGTTGCTGCAGAAAAAATATCTGAATTTGTTTCTTCCAGATAATCTATAATTGCTTTCAAAGCTTCTTTTCTGCTAAAATGCGAACTTAGATTATGGGCCTCCCATTGTTCCAACAAAGGAAAATCCTCATCAAATTTCCCTGTTAATAATTTTACTCCGAACCAATATAAACTTTCAAGTGTCCTGCAGCTAGTAGTTCCAACAGGAATAATAAAACTATAATTACTTATTAAATTCTGAATAGCAGATTTCTGAACATAAATTCTTTCAATATGCATTGTGTGATCAATAGCATTTTCTGATTTAACGGGTACAAAAGTTCCTGCTCCAACATGAAGGGTTAGAAAAGTTTCCTGAACTTGTTTTGCTCTAAGATTCTCCATTACTTCAATTGTGAAGTGCAGTCCGGCTGTTGGCGCAGCAACAGATCCTTCGTTTCTGGAATAAACAGTCTGATAATTTTCAGAATCAGATTCCTCAGCCAGCCTGTTTAAATAGGGTGGGATAGGAGTACTGCCTACCTCTTCAATAATTTCACTAAAACTTATATTATCGGAGTCCCATGAAAATTCTACTTGATTAGAGTAGTCACTCGATTCAATTTTTCGTGCATAAAGAGTATAGCCTTGATCTGTAATATATTCAAGTTTTTCGGCTTTCCATTTTTTTAAATTTCCGATAAGACACTTCCAGACGACTTTGTTCCTGGAAGAGAAGTTCAATTGATAATCCCCTGGATGTATAGGCTCAAGACAGAATATTTCAATTTTCGCTCCGGATTTTTTTCGAAATATTAATCGTGCGTGAATTACCTTTGTCTCATTAAAAACTAAATGTGCCCCCTCGGGAATGTATTTGGGTAAATATTTAAATTCTGAATTGAATATTAAATCATCTTTATAGACAAGTAATTTTGAATGATCTCTTTTCTCTACTGGATATTTAGCGATTTTATCTTCCGGTAAAGAATAATTAAAGTCTTTTAGTGATAGGAAATCAGGCTTTTTCAAAATCAGGAATATGTTATATGAATAATTTTGTATTAGTTTCAACTCTCCTCTTGGGGAGCATGCAAAATTAACTATTTTTGTAAAAAAATTAAAGGATGGACATAAAACAAGGCGATAAAGTAAAATTTCTTAACGATGTTGGTGGTGGGATTGTGACAGCAATAATTGATAAAGAAAAAGTGTTAGTAAGTGGCGAAGATGGATTTGATATGCCGGTGCTTATTAAGGATCTGTTAGTGACAGAGAGAAAGGGGTCCGATAGTATTCAGGAAACTACAATTAAGGAAAATGTAACAGTAATTGATTCAGAGCTGGAAACACCGGATGAAAATTGTTCACTGATTGATGATGAGATAGTATTTGCCCTTCAGTTAAAAAATAATTCAGAAATATTTTCCTACTTGATTAATGTTTCTACCTACCATTTATTTTATACTGTAAGTGCAAAAAAAGATGGTGAAATGTTATTGCTTGGATCCGGGAAGCTTGA
>JAGLSB010000784.1 GCA_023135955.1 Bacteroidales bacterium
TTTTTCTTTGCTCCTATGGCGAGCCTGGTACCAATTTCTTTTATCCTTTCCATAACAGAAGCAAACATGATATTCATAATCCCAATACCCCCTACCAACAACGATATGCTGGCAATGGCTCCTAACACTATATTAAAGATATCTTTTGTTCTTTGCTCCTGCTTCAATAAAAGCTCGGGGACTGTTATTTCAAAGTCTTCGACTTCCTGATGCCTTCTAAGAAGCAATCTACTTAGAATTTTTGTTGAAGGACTAAGCTCATATGATTCATGTACCTGGACAATGATACGATCAAGCTGATGATAATTGCCCTGAGTATTTTCTGCTGGTTTAGTACTCATAGCGAAAAAGAAATGCCCCATTCTTACAGATGCAGGAGCTTTGCGAGTTGCTATAAGGGCTCTATTCTGATAACGTAGAAGCATGGTTTTTACCGGCACATATATATTATCATTCATCACATTAATCCCTGTATTCTCAAAACCAGTAATTTTTACATTATTTCTTTCCAATACTCCGACAATTCTTAACCAGACCTTATCAAATTTGATATACTTTCCAACCGGATTTTCTCCTGAAAAAAAAGTCTGAGCTATATTTGCTCCTATAATACCTACCGGAATCCCATTTTCTTCATGAATATCGTTGAAAACATACCCACTGGCCAATTGCAAATTGAAAATTTCAAAATACTCATTTGAAACTCCAATTAATTTAGCAGTTGCACGTTTACCGTTTTGAACTACATAAGAATTAAGGGAAATTTCCGGACTAATCTTGTTTACGGTAGGAAGTATTTCATTAATGGCCTCAACATCTTTCAAAGTAAGTCCGGGAGAAAATTTAGATTTCTGCTTCCCATTATCTTCTTCTTCACCACTAGCTGAACCTGGGTTTACAATAGGAGTTATCATTATATTATTTACTCCTACCATTTTAATTTGCTCAAGAATTTCCTGCTGAGCTCCTTTACCAATGGCAAGCATGCTAATTACTGCACCAACTCCAAAAATAATTCCAAGAGCAGTCAAAAAGGATCTAAGCTTGTTAGCTAATATAGACTCAAAAGCAATAACTATGTCATGAAAATACCTTCCCATTAGTCTTGTCTTCTATTTGGCGCATGAAAATTACCCCGCCTGGATCCCGGATTCTTCATAGAGTCCATTTTCTTTTTTTGTTCCTCGAGTAATTCGGCCTTACGACGTTCTTCTTCAGCTTTTTTCTCCTTAATAATCTCAATTAATTCATGACCCTGAAACTTTAAGTTTTCAGGCTCATCAGGAATATTCAGATAGATTTGTTGATCCTCTTCAAGCCCGTGTTCTATTATTACTGAATTTTCATTTGTCAATCCCGGTACAACAATTTGCCTGGTTTGATTTTTACAATAAACAAAACTCAGGCTATCGTTTGAGTGCAATGCTTCCAGAGGAATATATAAAACCTCAGGAAGAGTACTTGTAATAATTGTGTTACTGGTGGTCATTGAAGGTCTAAGAATCGGATCGCTTGCATTAAGTCTTATTATTACCTCAAACACTTTTGCATCAGTATTTGGAAGCTGTTCTCCAATATTGGCCACACTTTTTATTGTACCAGTAAATTCCATATCAGGAAATGCATCTACACCAACTCTTACGTCTTGTCCAACTTTTATCTTGGATATATCAATTTCATTCACATAAGTAATAGATACAAGTGTCGACAAATCGGGTAAAGTTGCTACAGTCAGATCCCAGGTGCTTATCTCGGAACCTATTGTTCTTTTCGCCCCGCTCCAATCTTTCTTATAAATAACCATACCGGGTGCCGGGGCATATATGTCAAATTTCTCCAAAACATTTATCATTTCCACACGGGTTCGTTCTTGCCTATCCAGATTTATGCTAACCTCAGTCATATTTGCCTTTGCTTGCTGCTCTTTAAGTGAGTAATTTTCATTTGCCTGATTATAAGCTCGATTAGCTTTATCGAGATTTATCTGAGCCTGACGAATCGTAGCGGGAGGTTCAAATTGCGATTGTTCAAGTGCAATTTTTGATTCTTCCATATTGAATGCAAGATTAATTAATTCATCCCTTAGTTGCCTAAGTTGTATTGTAGTATCAAGCTTTGTCTTGGTAAATACAGATTGGTCTTTCTCCAATTCATCCAATATATCTTTTAGGGTATTATCGGATTCCGACTTATCGAGTGTAGCAACCCAATCGCCCGAATCGACAACCGTACCTTCAAGTACGAGATCTTGAATCTTGATGGATCTCATCCTTAGATTCCGTGAGCGTAATTCAGCGGGGGCTCTTATTTCTACAGAGTTTTCGGCTTGTAGTTCACCTGTTACAGTAACAAGTATTTCAAAATCACCCTTTATCACATCTGTTGTAAGTCTGACTTTTGCTTCAGTATCTGATGTAGCAGAATAAATAATAATTGAAATAACTACAACAGCAATGATTATAAGCGGAATAAGAATACGTTTCTTCATAGACTGATTTAATTTATAAATTCTTCCGTTCTTTATTTAAGCTCAAGAATAGTTTCTAAATTATTCATGATAAATATTAGCGTAATAATTATTAGAGCCGAATCAATTTTAGTCTGATTCGGTCTTAAAATTTGCTCCGCCAAAATTTGCTTTATTTTTGTAATAATATATATATTTTATTAATCTCGAGGGGCATAAACCTGGGTCTATATTAATTCCTTTATCGTTTGCAGAACTTCTTCAGCTAAAGCATTGGCCTCTTTGCTATTTATATGTTCAGCGTAAATTCTGATAATTGCTTCAGTATTTGATTTTCTCAAATGAACCCAACCATTTTCGAATTCTATTTTTAAGCCGTCAACATCATTTAATTTATAATTTGAATAATGGGTCTTTACATTAGACAACAGTTTCTCAACATTCATTCCCGGATCGAGTGTTATTTTATTCTTAGAAATAACATATTCGGGATATTTAGAACGTAATTCTGAGCATTTTAGTTTGCTTTCAGCCAGATGAGTTAAAAATAATGCTATACCAACCAAGGCATCTCTACCATAATGCAGCTCAGGATATATTACACCACCATTTCCTTCGCCGCCAATTATACAGTTAGTTTTTTTCATCATTTCAACAACATTTACTTCTCCTACTGCTGAACTAAAATTATCAACTCCATAATTTTCACTAATGTCTTTAAGAGCTTTTGTAGAAGATAAATTTGAACAGGTATTGCCAGGAGTTTTACTTAATATATAATCTGAAATTGCAACAAGAGTATATTCTTCACCAAACATGCTTCCATCTTCATTTATTATTGCTAATCGATCTACATCAGGATCGACAACAAATCCAATATCAGCTCCTGTTTCTTTTACTTTCGATGATATTTCTGTTAAATTTTCGGGCAAGGGTTCAGGATTATGCGGGAATATTCCAGAGGGTTCAGTATAGAGCTCAACAACTTCTGATACACCTAGTTCCCTCAATAGATCTGGTATAATAATACCTCCTACAGAATTTACACAATCAATTGCCACCTTAAAATTTGCCTTTTCTATTAAGTCCTTGTTTACCAAATCCAAATCCATTATCAAATCAATATGCTTTTTGTTGAATGAGCCATCCTTTTTCATTGAACCCAATTCACTAAACTCTGCAAAATTGAAATCTCCTTCATCAATAATCTTCATCAGAGTTTCTCCATCCTCAGCTGAAAGAAATTCACCTCTGCTATTTAATAATTTTAGAGCATTCCATTGAGCCGGATTATGACTGGCTGTTAGAATAATTCCACCGTCAGCTTCTTCCATAGTTACTGCAATTTCAACTGTTGGAGTGGTAGAGAATCCTAAGATTATCAGCTCTGCCCCCATACCAATGAGTGTATTTGCTACAAGATTTTCTACAAATTCACCTGATACTCGTGCATCTCTGCCTAAAATTATTTTAATATTTTGCTTTCCTTGTCTCTTCTGAATCAGCGTTCCATAGGCTGCAGAGAAATTTACAATATCGACAGGGGTTAATCCTTCACCAGGATTACCACCAATAGTTCCTCTGATACCTGAAATAGATTTAATTAATGTCATAGGGAAAAATTATGAAGGTTTTGGATATAAAATTATCGGAGATTAGTAATTCAATTTTATTTAATTTGATGCTAAAATCAAAAAGGATAACTTGCAAATAGATTTAAATCACAAATTTACAAAGATTATCACCATAATTAAGCTCAAAAGTAGTATTTTTGCGCGCTTTATTAATTCAAATAGTTATATCTCCACAAAATTTTATTAGATGGACACAGGAAAAAGAAGTCGAAGGCCGAGAAAATCTGAGAAAAAATCGTCTGAAAGGGTTTTTTCATCGGATAAAAAAGAGAGCCCTTCATACAAAGGCAAAAATTCCTTTCAAAATGACAGGAAGTCTTTTTCTGAAAGAAAAGATAAACCCTCAATCCAAAAGATTGACGACCTTGAATCTTTGACAAAAAGTGGTGAATTTCGCGGTGGAGGAAAAACATTCAAAAAAGAAGAAGTTAACTTAGTCAGACTGAATAAATATATTTCAAACAGTGGTATTTGTAGTCGTAGACAAGCAGACGAATATATTGCTGCCGGTTTAGTGAAGGTTAACGATGTAATTATCACCGAAATGGGTGTAAAGGTAAAACCTGGAGATGTAGTTAAATACAATGGGGAGAGAATCAGAACAGAAAAGAAACTTTATGTTCTGCTTAACAAGCCGAAAGACTTTGTAACCACTATGGATGACCCTGAGGGCAGAAAAACTGTAATGGACCTGGTTAAAAGCGCAGGAAAAGAACGGATTTATCCTGTAGGACGTCTCGATAGAAATACAACCGGAGTGATGTTACTTACAAATGATGGCGAGCTCGCATCAAAGCTCACTCATCCAAAATATAATCAGAAAAAAATATATCATGTATTTCTTGAACAGGCAATGACTCAGGTTGATTTTAACAAAATGCTGGAAGGGGTTGAACTCGAAGACGGTTTTGTTAAACCCGACGGACTTAGTTTTGTTAACCCCAATTCAAAGGCAGAACTGGGGATTGAAATTCACTCAGGTAAGAACAGGGTTATCAGAAGGATGTTTGAAACCTTAGATTATAAAGTTTCTAGACTTGACAGAGTGTATTTTGCTGGTTTAACTAAAAAAGGATTGGCACGTGGACAATGGCGGTATCTGGCAGAAAATGAAATTAATGTTCTCAAAATGAGTAAATCAGGATAATGGAGAGCAAAGCACATAAAGCCGGGTTTGTAAATATTATAGGCAAACCCAATGTTGGTAAGTCGACTCTAATGAATGCTTTGGTGGGTGAGAAACTTTCTATTATAACTTCCAAGGCACAGACTACAAGACACAGGATACAAGGAATTGTTAACGGGGAAGATTTTCAAATTGTTTATTCAGATACTCCCGGAATTTTAGATCCGAATTACAAGCTTCAGGAGAATATGCTTAAGGCTTCACGTACTGCACTTGTTGATGCTGACATTTTACTTTATGTTACAGAGGCCGGTGATGAACCTTCTCCGGATTATCCTTTCCTTGACAAGATTCAAAAAGCCCAAATCCCTGTTCTACTTGTTATCAATAAAATTGACCTCACTAATCAGGAAAGATTGGAGGACTTACACAAAAAATGGGAAGAAATTCTTCCCGATGCTACAATAATTCCACTGTCTGCTCTTAAAAAATTCAATTTAGATTTATTATTCAAGCTAATCCTTGACTACCTTCCTGAGGGGGATGCATATTACCCGAAAGAAGAGTTAAGTGATAAAAGTGAAAGATTTTTTGCGGGTGAGATTATCCGGGAAAAAATTCTCATGAATTACAAAAAGGAGGTTCCTTATTCAGTTGAGATTGAAATCCCGGAATTTAAAGAGGATGCGAGAATTATACGAATTGAGGCAGTAATTTATGTGGAACGTGAAACTCAGAAGGGAATTCTGATTGGCAAAGCGGGTTCTGCATTAAAACAGACCGGAACAGATGCCCGGCTAGATCTCGAACAATTTTTTGACAAAAAAGTATTCCTTTCCATAGTAGTAAAAGTCAAGAAAGACTGGAGAAGTAATGAGAATCATCTTCGAGCTTTCGGCTATCGTTAAAACAAGAATTTATGTCAAAAATAGTAGCAATTGTAGGACGCCCCAATGTAGGGAAATCGACCCTTTTTAACAGGCTTACCGAATCGAGAAGTGCCATTGTTCATGAAACCAGCGGAGTGACTCGTGACAGGCATTATGGCAAATCTATATGGAATGGTGTTGAATTCACAGTTATTGATACAGGGGGTTATGTTGATAATTCTGATGATGTTTTTGAAGAAGAAATAAACAGGCAGGTAATGATCTCTTTAGATGAGGCTGATTCAATAATATTTCTTGTTGATGTGCACACTGGATTAACTGACCTTGACCTGTCAATGGCAGCTTTATTACGTAAAAGAGCTAAAAATATCATAGTAGCAGTAAATAAAGTAGACACTCACGAAAACCGGCCTTACGTTCATGCATTTCATTCTCTTGGCTTAGGGGAAATATTTTCTATATCATCTTCAAATGGAAGCGGTACGGGTGATTTACTTGACAAAGTGGTTGAAAGCTTTCCTATTGAAGAGGAAGCTGAAGAACCTGATATTCCTCGGTTTGCAATTGTTGGCAGACCAAATGTTGGAAAATCGTCGCTCATTAATACTCTTATTGAAGAAGAAAGAAATATAGTAACTCCCATTGCCGGAACAACAAGAGATTCTATCAACACACGGTTTACAAAATATAATCACGATTTTTTTCTGATTGATACCGCAGGACTTCGCAAAAAGGGAAAGGTCACCGATGACCTTGAATTTTATTCTGTATTAAGATCTGTAAGAGCCATAGAAAATTCTGATGTCTGCCTATTACTTATCGACGCAACCAGAGGTATAGAAAGTCAGGATATAAACATTTTCAGACTTGCAGAAAGAAATCATAAAGGAGTGGTAATTCTTGTCAATAAGTGGGATTTGATAGAGAAGGATACACACTCCACAAAGATATTTGAAACGAAGATTAGAAAGAAAATTGAGCCTTTTGATGATGTTCCAGTTATATTCACTTCGGCCATAACGAAACAAAGACTTCACAAGGTTCTTGACACAGCTATGGAAGTCTTTAAGAATAGGAGAAAAAAGATTTCTACATCAGAACTTAACCGCGTAATGTTAGAAGCTATTGAAGCTGTTCATCCGCCGGCAGTAAAAGGTAAATTCATAAAAATTAAATATGTAACCCAATTACCTTCTCATGCTCCTGCTTTTGCCTTTTTTTGTAACTTACCTCAATATATTAAAGACCCCTATCGGAGATATCTGGAAAATCAACTAAGGAAAAACTTTAAGTTTACCGGTGTCCCATTACATATATATTTTAGAAAGAAGTAAACTCTAGCATAATTTTTGTTTAATTTATTGAATATTCTGAGAAT
>JAGLSB010000785.1 GCA_023135955.1 Bacteroidales bacterium
CAGCTTTTCACTGTTCTTCCATCTTTTGTGCAGCTTCATGGCACACAATCATCTGCATATTTTGTGTGTAATGTCTAAAAATATAGCACTGGCAAAGCTAACTGAGGAAATCAAACGCCACAGTAGCCGTTGGATTAAAACCCGTGGATCACATTACATAAAATTCGCCTGGCAAGGTGGCTATGCAGGATTTTCTGTAAGCCAGTCATTACATGATAAAACCAGGCGATATATAGAGACACAAGAGGAACACCATAAAAAAATAACATTTAAGGAGGAATTAATTGCATTCTTAAAGGAATATGGAATTGATTATAACGAAAAATATTTATGGACAAATTAAGTTGGCCTTTCAGGCCGCTGGGTTGGGGCGCATCTTATATACCCAAGGCGTTGCCTTGGGCTGAATTTAGTAGGGCTTTCAGCCCGTTGATTTCCATTATTCTACACTTTTTAAAAGAAAACTCTAGAAACCTAGGTTTTACTATATTGAATCTTGAAAACATGTGTTACAACACTGAAAAAAGAAAAAATGTGCGTATTTTCGAGAAAAATTAAGCTATGCAATATAACCGTATCCTTTTAAAATTATCTGGCGAAGCCTTAATGGGAAATAAAACACATGGAATAGATTCTGACAGGTTATCTGATTATGCAGAAGAAATCCATGAAGTTGCTAAGATGGGTATTGAAATCGGAATTGTAATTGGCGGCGGAAATATTTTCAGAGGAGTTTCTGGAGTAGCAGATGGTTTTGATCGTGTGAAGGGCGACTATATGGGAATGTTAGCTACAGTAATCAATGGCTTGGCTTTGCAGTCGGCTATAGCTAATGCCGGAACCGAAGCGAGGGTATTTTCATCCATTAGAATGGATCCTGTTACAGAATTTTATTCCAGAGAAAAAGTAAGTTCAGCATTAAAAAATAATGAGGTGGTAATATTTGTAGGGGGAACTGGAAATCCTTTCTTCACAACAGATACAGCATCTTCCTTACGGGCTGTTGAAATGGGGGCTGATATTTTCCTCAAAGGAACAAGAGTTGATGGCATATATACTGCTGATCCTGAGAAAGATTCAACTGCTAAAAGATATAATGAATTAAGTTTTGATGAAGCACTTCAAAAACAACTTAAGATTATGGATATGACTGCTTTTGCGATGTGCAGAGAGAATAATTTACCTGTTTATGTGTTCGATATGAATAAGAAAGGGAACCTGATCAGGTTTATTTCAGGAGAAAAAATTGGTACTTTAGTTAAAAATTAGATATTTTTGATTAGATAATACGATTTTAATACTTAAAGACATGAATGAAGAAGTCGATTTTTTATTTGATGTGACCAAAGAGAAAATGGATAGTGCAGTGACACATCTCGAAACAGAGTTAAGCCGAATCCGAGCTGGAAAGGCAAACCCGCATATACTCGATGGTATAGATGTAGACTATTACGGAACTCTTACTCCACTTACACAGGTTGCTAATGTAAGTACTCCCGATGGAAAAACTATTGCTATTCAGCCCTGGGAAAAAAATATGATCTCTCCGATTGAAAAGGCAATCATGGCTGCCAATATTGGACTCACCCCAGCAAATAATGGTGAAATTATTCGCCTAAACATTCCACCACTTACTGAAGAACGAAGGATTCAGCTTGTGAAACAAGTAAAAACTGAAGGTGAAGCAGCTAAAATAAGCATCCGAAATGGTCGGAGAGATGCAAATGAGGAATTAAAAAGCATGCAAAAAAACGGGCTCCCTGAAGATGCTCAGAAAAAAGCAGAGGCTGATATACAGGAAATGACTAATGAATACACTGAAAAAGCTGATAAGATTGTAGATGCAAAAGAGGTGGATATTATGACGGTTTAATGTGCATTTGCGTTATATCAGGAATTAAGTAAATATGGTGTTGAAGTTATAGATTAATTATAAAACTAAACTTCAAACACTAAATCACAAGCTCTAAGAATCCTCTAGTATAAATTCGATATTTGCCGGCTTTATTTCTTATAATAATCAAGAGATATAGCTCCTTACAAAAGAAATATTTTTATCATAAGTTTGTTGGTTTTAGTCAAATAATTTATACTTTTAATTAAATTAATTACAGACTTTGCTTTTATGAATCTTTATTTCTATTTAGTTGCATTTATTATTTCACTCTTTACCGTTCCGATTATTGTATATATTGCGAGGAAAAAAAACATCTTATATCAGCCTAATAATCGGTCTTCACATTCAACACCAATTCCCGCTTTCGGGGGAATAGCTATCTTTCTCGGATTCTCTATTGGCATATTATTCTTAAATCATTTTGATCTTCATCAATACTGGATAATTCTTGCTGCTGCTGCATTTATATTTACTTTAGGCCTAATTGATGATCTTATAGTAATCCGTTCTTTAAAAAAGCTAATCATTCTTATTGCTATCTCTATTGGAGTTTCATTCCTCGATGGATTAACTATCACAAATCTCCATGGTTTATTTCAAATATATGAAATCCCAAAATATATTGGTATTCCTATTACTGCATTGGTGGTTTTGGTTGTTATTAATGCAATAAATTTAATTGATGGAATTGATGGGTTGGCAAGTGGTATTGGAATATTAAATTTAGGCTTCTATGCATATTCCTTTTACATGTTGGATAATTTTCATTTTTCTAGCTTTAATTTAATAATGGTTTCCTCTATCCTTGCTTTCCTGATATATAATTTATCCGGATATCGATTTAAAATATTTATGGGCGATTCAGGATCTCTTTTGCTCGGGTTTATTATTTCAATATCAATTTTAAGATTTCTTAATATAGAAGGAGCAACGATTGATGGTTCGATTCAAGTGTCTGTAGTTACAGTATTCTCCTTATTAATTGTTCCTGTTTTTGATCTGCTATATGTATCAATTAAAAGAGCCTCTTTAGGTTTAAAAATATATATTCCTGATAAAAGACATATTCATCACACCCTCCTTAAGCTTGGTTTTTCACACAAACTAGCAAGTTTAGTACTCGTGATGTATACCATTGTATTTTTTGTGATAGGACAATTATTGATTGCCCATTTATATTGTTGTATAGCACTAGGTATTCTATTAATTCTTGCTGTAATTCTCTGGACTATCCCTGAATATATTATTAATAAAAATCCTCGGAAATATGTTTTGAAGCGGAATGGGGAGTGAGGTGGGGT
>JAGLSB010000786.1 GCA_023135955.1 Bacteroidales bacterium
AACCAGGATCTAATCTGAATAGGGATGATCCTGGTTTTTTTGTTTAATTTTATTTTTGAAAGCGTAGAAATAAATCATTTATAATGGCCGGATATTCTTTTCCTAAAAATGAAAAGTTAAAAAGCAGGAAACTTATTACTATGCTTTTTGAAAAAGGTCATACTGAATATCTTTTTCCACTGAAAACATACTGGATGACCTCTTCTGACGAATTCCCACCTGGAGTAAAGGCAGGGTTTTCCGTACCAAAAAAGAAATTTAAAAGAGCGGTCGACAGAAATCTACTAAAAAGAAGAATGAGAGAAGCTTATCGCCTCAATAAAGCTGAAATCATTACAAAAGCATTGGAAAAGAACATTACACTTTCTATATTTTTTATTTTTACAGCAAATAAAATTCTTAATTATCATCAAATCGAAGAAACTGTTATTGCCAAACTAGAGGCTATTTCCAAAAAGATTTAGGTTTGTATTCAAAACACCCTTTTATATTTTCAGATCGAAACAAGACTTTTTAACAGTTTGTATTATAATTTTTTCAAATATTTTTTTGAAAAAAGTAAGGTTTAGATGTCGTTTTTTTAGCCAAAATTCTATTAAGGAATAGAAAGTACGTCATTTAGTAGTATTCAAATTCAGAAAATAACAGATATAAAGTTAAACTAAAAGTGCGTAATAATCATTAAATTTGTAGGAGACAAAACAATGAACATTATGAATGTAGTTGAGAAAAGAGACTTTATACACAGTCATTTGCACCAGATAAATGAGCCTGTAATTGATGAAATGTACAACAAAATGTTATCTTTCCTTAATGAGTATTTAATTGAAGAGTCCGAAGAGGATATTAAAAACGGAAATACGGTCACTCATGAGGCATTAAAACAGGAGGTTCATAATTGGAGGCTTACGAAATAATCTGGACATCAAGAGCTGCAAGCGATTTAAAAAAAGTTTATCATTTTTATAAGCAGTTAATTGGTGAGCAGAAAGCTTTTGATTTGATCATGCTATTATTTAAGCAAGTTGATCGACTTTCAGATAAAAGATTTATTAAAATGGGTGCTTCTGATGATGAATTTGAGCATCTGAAAAGAGATTACAGAAAACTGATTGAAGGTGATATTAAAGTTACTTATAGATTAAGCATTTCCAAAACAATTGTATTCATAATTCGGCTTTTTGATACACGTCAACATCCATCAAAGAATAAATAATTAAAATTATGATATAGTAAGCTCTTAGTTTAGAATTAGCTTATTATTAATGGCGAGCTACAATCAATATTGGTTTCCATTCTAAAGAAGAATTAGGCTGCAGAGCGATAATCAAAAAAGGTTTCCATTCGCACCGAATTTGGTTGCTGAGCGATAGTCAAAGCAAGTCGAAGTAGGTTACTGAGCGATA
>JAGLSB010000787.1 GCA_023135955.1 Bacteroidales bacterium
TGGATTCCTAAAACCTGATGATATCGATCAACTTCCTTCAAAGACAGGAGTTTATTATCTACACGATGAAGAAGGTAATTTGATTTACGTTGGTAAAAGCAAAAATATTCACAATCGCATACTCACCCACCTTGGCAATCGAAACAGTCGCCGGGCTACAGAAATGGCAGGTAAGATTGCTGGAATATCTTTTGAACTAACAGGTAATGAATTAATTGCACTTCTTTTAGAGTCAGTTGAAATCAAATCAAGCAAGCCAATTTATAATCGGGCTCAGAGACGATCTAGTTCAAGCTGGGGATTATATGAGTTTAATGATGACAAGGGTTATTTAAATTTCAGAATTCTAAAAACTTCTACTCAGAATAATTTTCCTGTTGCTTCTTTTAATAATCAGACTGAAGCAAAAGAAATACTTGCAAACCAGGTAGAGAAAAACTGGTTGTGTCCTAAGCTAAGTGGCCTATATTCAACTGAAGGATCTTGTTTCCACTATGAAATCAGGCAATGTAATGGTGCTTGCACCGGTAAAGAGCCCGTAAAAGCCTATAATGAAAGAGCACAGAAGTTAATTGACAAGTTTGAATTTGAAGAAAAAAACTTAATCATTATTGATAGTGGCCGAAGCGATGATGAGAAGTCGGTTGTGCTACTTGAAAATGGTTTATATAAAGGATATGGCTATATCAATACTGAAGAAAGTTATTTAAAAATTGAGGATCTAAAAGATTGCATTATGGAGAAGGACGATAATCGTGATATAAGGCAAATTATCAAACTATATTTGCGCAAAAATAAGCCTGAGAAAGTCATTAGGTTTTAGATAAAATTGAAATATTTATAAATAATTAATTTTTCCTTTTGCTTTTAATTAAAATCATATATCTTTGCATCCCGTTAGACAAAAATAAACCGATTCAGTAGCTCAGTTGGTAGAGCACATCCCTTTTAAGGATGGGGTCCTGAGTTCGAGACTCAGCTGAATCACAATAAACACAGCCTGCACTTCGCGGGCTGTTTTTTTTTATAATTCATTATATCACTACCCAGCATAAGGTGGAAATAAGACCTCACTCTTCATCCATCTAATTATCAGTCAAAAAATGAAGCCGGAACACTAGTTTATTAACAGTTTATAAATAAAATGTAATAATATTTTAGTGGTTGAAAACTTTTTAAAATATAAAATCATTACTGATGCGTTTTTTATGCACTTTTTACCATCAAAGGGTGGATGGGCGGGAGGGTGGCCCTCCCCCAGGATATTCTAATTAAAAAGTCTTATTAGAAGCTATAAGAACATGGAATAAAAACTGAGAAAATGATATTGAGAACTCAATCATTATAATCTTACCACATGCATCTGCTATGATAGAATAGTTCCTTATATTAAAAAAGTAGTTTAGATTCCATAAAGTGGGGCTATTTCTTAGCCAGCCAGATCTCTAATCTTCATCATTATTTCACTCAACCACTAAACCACTAAACCACTCAACTACTCAACTACTCAACCACTAAACCACTAAACCACTATACTACCCAACCCACGAATAAGCTTTCTCACAAATCCAGAACCCTCATAAATAAATCCGGTATAGATCTGGATTAAATCAGCTCCGGCATCTATTTTTTCCTGGGCATCTTGAACAGACATAATTCCTCCGACTCCAATTATAGGTAAATCCTTACCTGCTTTTTCTCTGATATATCGAATCATCTCAGTTGATCTGTCACGAATTGGTAATCCTGAAAGTCCTCCCTTCCCTATTTTCTGAACCTTTTCAGATGAAGTAATTAAATTCTCACGACTTATAGTTGTATTTGTCGCTACAATGCCATCTATTCCTGTTGATTTAACTATTTCAAGTGTTTCATCAACCTGCTGAAAATTTAAATCGGGTGATACTTTAAGCAAAATGGGCCTTTTAAATGATTTAGAAGCTCTCAGATCCACTAATCTACGTAATATACCCTCTAACATGTCCTGATCCTGCAATTCCCTTAAATCGCTTATATTCGGACAACTAACATTAACTACGAAATAATCAACATAATCGTACAACTTTTCAAAACAAAATTCATAGTCATCTACAGCAACAGAATTTGGAGTTAGCGTGTTTTTCCCAATGTTTCCACCGATAATAAGATTAGTTTTTCGTGATTTCAACCTTTTAACGGCTTCTTCAACCCCATAATTATTAAACCCCATTCGATTAATTAAAGCTTTATCCAGAGGTAATCTGAAGCTCCTGGGCTTAGCATTACCAGGTTGAGGCTTAGGAGTAACAGTTCCTATTTCAATAAATCCAAAGCCAAATACAGTGAGATCTTCAAAAGAGCTGGCATTTTTATCAAATCCTGCAGCAAGTCCAATCCTATTAGGAAATTCAAGACCAAAGATAATCACTGGTCTATTTCCAGATACCTTATAAAAAATTCTTAGTAAGGATGCTATAAAAGGAATTTTAAATAGTAATCTCAAGGATACAGTAACAATACCATGAACAGTTTCAGGAGGGAACAGAAATAATATTGGACGAACAAAGGCTTTGTACATAGGATTTTTATACAAAGATAAACAAGATCAGCTATTCCTGACGATATTCCTTAAATTTACCATCAGAATATAAAATAATTACTTTTTCAAGAGATCTTTGGGAATTATCATTTTGTTTACTTTTGTAACCTTCTTTATCAGTTGACAAATGTAAATCATTCTGCCTAAGTTGGGATTTACCCTCTTCAATAGTCTTTTCAGTACTTACAGGAGTGATATTTTTAAGATCTGCCATACCATCCAGTGAAGTTCCTTCGCTTATTTCAATCATATTTCCATTACCAGTTAACAGCCAATTAGCATTTATTTCTGGGAATGCATCCAGAATACTTACCAGGAAGTCATAACTGGGATTATTACGACCCGAAAGTATGTGAGATATACCAGAGCGCTGTACATCAATCATCTCAGCTAGTTTGGAGGAATTTAGTTTATAGTGTTGTAAAATGCTTTCCAATCTGTCCTTCATAATTTCGCAAGTATTTAGTAATTGTTACAATTAGAAACAAATCAATTACAAATGTAACTAATATTATGTTTATTAATGTAACTATAGATTGTATACAAATGTAACCTGGAGGAATATAGCTATAATTGCTATTGTCTATGTATTAATGATAGTAGTATTCTATACAATAATAACAATGGACTATATACGTATATTGATAGAAAAATGCTATTTGATGAAGTATAACATCATATAAATATCATATATAACTGAAATATAATAATATAAGAAGTATTTATGTTAAATCTTATTGCTTTTTCATGATTTTTCTCGATTTTAACTGAAGTATTACTTTATATATGATCTATATTAGTCTGATATATAGGTTATTTAGATTGTATATATCTAGTATATGTTGTGGTTACATTTGTAACATGTATATTTGATGGCTTTTATACTATTTATCTAATTTATTGGGTTTACTTTTGTAATAATGTCTACATATGTATACTTTTCGGTAAAATATTAATTTGAGTGGGGAATTGTTAATGGATATCAGTTTGATCTGCTGTTAAAACTGTTGCCTGTTTTAAGTATTGTCTTTATAAATAAATGAACGCTATTTCTTATTTTGCTTCTATAATCAAAATATTCAATTATTTGAAATAATCCGAATTTCGGACCTATCCTCCCCTTCCAAGGATGATTTTATGAATCTTATTCTTGTTTTAGGTTCAATAGGAAATTATCCAAATTATGAAGAATGCAACTTTAATAGCTGATATTCATTGTATTAAAGTACAAATATTATGACGTAAACTTGCTTAGAATATAATATTTGAGTACTAATGTGATACCGTAGTGTAATTTACTACGCTACATTTGTAAAATATATGATGATTGGAAATTTTAAAACTTAAAGAAAAAATACTTTACTATTTTCTTTATTAGGTATGATGCTATTGAAGATTTTCAGGATTATGAATTATTCCGTTAAGGAATTACCTGCAAAAATCAAATGTATAATAAGAATTAGATTCTTAAGCGGTTTTATCCTTTATTATTGCTATTTATCTTATGTAAACTTTATATAATTAACATTAATTATAAAGTCTTCTAATACATATACAGTCAAAATAAGCTGGTATGGATTGCTATTCTAATCTTATTGCTCCATTCTTTCCCCATTCGCTTCAAGATTCAATTCGCCTTCAGATTTTGCAACAATAGCAGCCACAGTAGTATCACCGGTAACGTTAACTACAGTTCTTAGCATATCCAGAGGCCTGTCTACTCCTAAAATAAGTGCAAGGCCAGCTTCTGGCAAACCAAGAGTATTAAGAACAATAATTAGCATCACAATGCTTCCTCCCGGTATTCCAGGTGAACCTATGGACGCCATAACAACCATGATAACAATAACTAGTTGGTCGCCAAGTCCAAGAGAAATGCCAAATACCTGAGCAATGAAAACAGCAGCAATTGCAATGTAGGCACTTGTTCCGTCCATATTAATTGTAACTCCAACCGGCAATACAAAATTGGCAACACTCTTTGAAACCCCAAATTCATTGGTAGATTGTTTCAATGTAACAGGTAAGGTAGCTGCACTAGAACTGGTTGAAAAAGCAACAAGCTGAACAGGTAATATACCCTTAAAAAACTTAGCTATTTTGACTTT
>JAGLSB010000788.1 GCA_023135955.1 Bacteroidales bacterium
ATTTTAATGATATCCCTGAGTCCAGAGCCATACAATTGTTAATTTCTGATGATAGAGCAGAATCTGCTTTGCATTTGTTAGAATATGAATCCGGAAATATCGAAGGTAGTATAAAATACCAGGGAAGATGGGAGGCCATTGATCATTTTCTTGTAAACAATCAATTACTAAATAAAGAAGGTAGTTTTGTATTGGCCTCTAAAAAGACTAAGATTTATTCTCCGGCATTTTTATTTGAAACAGACGAAAAGTATGGTGGCCAAAAACCGTATCGAAGCTACTTAGGCTATAAGTTTAATGGTGGGATTAGTGATCATTTACCAGTGATGGTTGATGTGTTGGTGCGGTAGTGTTGGGTTCCTCCACTTCGACTTCGCAGTGGCCGAGAGACAATGGCTTAGAGTCAATGGTTGTAGGTCATTGAGAAGCCGAAATGAACTGCAATTATAGATCAACCCAATCCCCTCTCTTTCCCAAGTTTCAACATAAACTTCCAAGCAGCTTCTCTTTCATTGGGGATTTCTCCGCTGAGGATAGCTTCCTTTATGGCATCTTTGATTTCGCCCACTACAGGACCGGCAGTAAGTTGGAATGTTTTAATAATCTCATCACCTCTAACCGGTGGTTGGAAGTTTCGAATAGAATCTTTTTCTTCAATTTCCTTTATTTTTTCCCGTACATGCTTGAAATTATTCAGGTATTTTTTAACCTTCAGGTCATTCTTGGATGTAATATCGGCTTCACAAAGCAGCATTAGGTCGTCAATATCATCTCCTGCTTCGAAAATCATTCTTCTAATGGCTGAGTCGCTTACAATATCTTGTACAAGTGCTATAGGTCTCAAATGAAGGAGGACAAGCTTTTGGACAAACTTCATTTTCTCATTCAAGGGAAGTTTTAATTTTTTAAATATGTTGTAAACCATTTTGGATCCAACAAAATCGTGACCATGAAATGTCCATCCGGTTTCCGGATCATACTTTTTGGTAACAGGTTTTCCAATGTCGTGAAGTATTGCAGCCCATCGTAGCCATAGATCATCTGTTTTTACTGACAATCTGTCAAGAACTTCGAGAGTATGGTAAAAATTATCTTTATGTTTTTTCCCATCTACTGATTCAATACCTTTCAGGTTTTGGAATTCAGGAAAGAAAATCTGCAAAAGCCCTGTACTCTCTAACATTTTAATTCCACGGGAGGGTTTTTTTGTGAGAATTATTTTATTCAATTCATCAGAAATCCGTTCATTTGAAATGATTTTTAGTCTTTCCCGATTATTATGGATTGATTTATAAGAATTTTCCTCAATCTCAAAATTCAGTCGTGTAGCAAACCTAATTGCTCTTAACATACGCAAAGGGTCGTCTGAAAAGGTTTTGTCAGGATCAAGAGGGGTTTTTATAATCCTGTCATCCAGATCTTTAAGTCCGTTAAATGGATCTATTAACTTGCCAAAATTATTTTTGTTAAGAGAGAGAGCCATTGCATTAATAGTGAAATCCCGTCTATCCTGATCATCCTTTAAACTTCCGTCCTCTACAATAGGCTTGCGGGAATTTCTACTGTAAGATTCTTTTCTTGCGCCAACGAATTCAAATTCAATGCCCTTATATTTAAACATGGCCGTGCCGAAATTCTTAAAATAGTTAACTTTAATGTTGCCTAGTCTGGATGCTAGTTTTCTGGCAAAATCGATTCCACTTCCTTCAACAACAATGTCGATATCTTTGCCAGGATTATCTAATAAACAATCGCGAACAAAACCACCAATCACATAAATTCTAATACCTTGTTCTTCTGCAAACTCAGATAATTGGTTGAAAATAGTATCATTCAGACATCTCTTCATATGTATATATGACAAAACATGATTAATTAATGACAAAATTACAATTATTTAGAAAGAATCTATTAAAACAGTCATTAAAAGGACATGGTATGAAAATTGTCTAGCAAAGGTCATAATATAAAATTAGAAATACTTTTAACTTAATAATAAAATAATGATTGAACATTTAACAGCAGAAACATTTAAAACAAAGGTTTTTAACTATGCTGATAACAAAGATTGGAAATATGAGGGTGATATTCCTTGTATGATTGATTTTTATGCTGACTGGTG
>JAGLSB010000789.1 GCA_023135955.1 Bacteroidales bacterium
CACAAAGATTCCCTAAAATACACTTCTACAACCGGAAGCCGGGTAATTGGTAAATTTGAAAGAGGTGTAAATACCATAGGAACATACTTATTCCCTGTTGGCTCTGATTCAAGTTATAATCCTTTAAATATAGTAATAAATGTTCCTCCTACTGCAGGATCCCTTATATCAGAATTCATCAAATCTGATCCTGGAAGTATCGGTCTGCCAATACGCGACGACAGTGTTGAAGTATTTCAACAGTACCAGTATGGTTATTGGAGTCTGAATGCGGAAAATGGATTCGTTACTACTAATTACGATCTGAATTTAGGTGGAGAAGGATTCGACACTACAATTTTTGATATCACCAGAATTATTCAAAGAGGACCTCTTGGTCCAGGCGATTGGTATTTGGATGGTACGCATAGAGATGCTTCAGGTACCGTTGGTTTCCGCGACAGCCTTATGCTTGGAATATCAGGGTCAGGGAATCACTATGCTTATGGTCATGCCAGACCGTATTTTTGGCGGCAACCCTCCGATACTGCTGTTTGTGATGGAGAAAGTGCCTCATTTTCCACTACTGTTTCCGGAAAAGGCAGATTATTTTTCCATTGGCAGGAAAATCAGAACGATGGAAACGGATGGCAGGATCTAAGCGAAGGGGGTATCTATTCCGGAACCGATGATTCTATTCTATTCATATCTACTACCAACCTAACCATGGATGATTATCTATACCGGGTAATTGTAACTCATAGACATGGTTACTATAATATCAGTGATTCGGCACGTTTAACAGTCGATCCACGACCTGTGGCCGTAGCTACACCTAATAGAGATACACTTTGTAATGAAGGGACAACTTATGTTGAAATAACAAGTGATGTGCCTGGTTCAACATTTGAATTAGAAGTATTCGATCCGGGAAGTGTTTTAGGAACAACCACAACCCTGGTGGACGGCAACAAAATAATACAAACATTAATTAATCCTGAAAATTATTTAGACTCTGTAATTTACATTATTACTCCAACAGGATCCGGAGCTACAAGTTGTGTGGGTACAGCAGATACTGTTGTTATCTATGTCAACCCAACACCCGATCTGAGTCTGGGTATTACACCCGATACAATAATCTGTGATGCTTCAATCGTAACATTCGATCTGAATAGCGAGAACGGAATCGTAATGGGTGATAAAAAGTATCAACTAACTATATTGAATCCGGGTGCAGTTGAAGGAGTTCAGGAAGCAAACGAATACGATTTTATATCAGGAACAGACTTTAGTGATACTCTGATTAATCCAACTAATGAAGTACAAATTGTTACTTACACTTTCCATCCTGTATTTAAGGACCCAAGATTTGGAAACCCATATTGCGATCATGTAAATGTTAATGATACAACTATCAGAATCTGGGTAAATCCAACTCCAAGAATTTTCGTCGATTTAAATACTGATACAGTCGTATGCGATACTTCAGACTATCAGATAACTCTAACAACTGGAAATGGAAATCTTTCTCCCGGAGCTGAGAAATGGTACACAATAAATTCCACAATTACGAAAGATGATGGAAGTGCTGGAGACGTTGGAGATGTAGATGGTATTGTTCCGGATGGAACTTATCCTCTTGATGGAACTCAATTATATACATTAGTAAACAATACACGTGATTACCGAATAATCACATACAATATAAAACCGGTGTTCCTGGATGAAGGAAATGGTCATACTCCCGATTGCGATAAGGGAATAGATACGACCTTAATAATCTACCTCAATCCTACACCGGTTTTTGACACTATTTTAATTTCTGATACCGTAATCTGTAATGAAAGCTTTGTTACCATTACCCCGGTTAACACACAAATAATTGCAGCAAACGGGGTGGTGAAATATGAGTTCTTTACAGAATCCGTTTCACTTACTGGAATCAGAGACAATACTTCCGGCCCTTATCTTATGGAAGGCTTTACCGATACTCTTGTCAATTCTTCTGAATTTATTCAAAATATTGAATACAATTTCAGTCCTCTAATTGACGATCCGGAACACTCTACCTGTTCCAAAGGAATTCAGGATAGCGTGCTGATAAGAATTGCACCTACCTTGCTTGACACAGCCACATCTAAAAAATATGAAGGGGATTGGGATATTAGATGTTTTGGTGAATCAAATGGAGAAATTTATTTACATCCGTTCGGAGGATATTATGAGGACGAATATTTCTACGAGTGGACCTTAGACGGCAGTCAGAACGATACAATTACCAATCTGAGTTCCGGTACTTATGATTATAAAATTACTGATGTTATAGGTTGTGAGCACTTTGGAAACTTAACTTTAACTGAGCCGGAAGCATTGGCTTTCGAAGATTCTATTATCGATGCCAGTTGCGATGGCGCTCTGGATGGTGAATTATATGTTGCTACATTAGGGGGAACTCCAAAGTTCGATTATTTCTGGACCGGACCTACAGGATTCATAGGGCAGGATACCAGTACATATAGCATTACAGACTTGCCTGGAGGAAATTATACTGTACAGGTTTACGACGCAAATAGATGTTATTTACGTTCTGGTTGGATTACTGTTGGCGCACCACCAGCGGCCGTAATATCTGGGAATCCATGGAAATATGGTAGTTATAACCAGACTTGTAATGGTGCATCGGATGGATATATCAATATCAGCGTTGATGGTGGAAAAGGCCCGGATAGTCTCTTTATTTATGAATGGAGTAATGATTATGGAATTTTGGGTACCAGCCAAAACATATCTGATCTTTCCGCAGGATATATTGAAGTATACTTTGAAGATACTGCCGGATGTATTGCTCGCGCTAACTGGGAACTTATTGATCCCCCAACTATGGTGATCAAACGTGAAGGACAGGAATATCACAAAGAATTTGATGTCTCCTGTTTTGGTGAATCCGATGGTATAATTAATATTGATATAATTGGTGCTGATGTTTCAAGAGCGATTGATTATGCATGGGTGGCATCCGATGGTGGTGTCCTCAACATTTCTGATGAGAAAGATATTACAGGTGTTCCGGTGGGAACTTATGCACTTACGGTCACAGATGAATTTGCCTGCTTTGCGGATACAAGTATTTCCCTTACTACACCCCCGGAACTTATTGCTACATTAATTGACTCCTCTGAATACAATGGATTCGAAATATCATG
>JAGLSB010000079.1 GCA_023135955.1 Bacteroidales bacterium
ATGATGGTATCGTTACATTCTCCAGTGCAAGTTTTAAAGGGCACAACACACAGTATAATCGAATATATTCACCGTATAACCATACCCGAATTGCGAAAGGAAATGATGGTATAGCGGATTCGGTTTTTAATGATTTAAAGAATGATTTGCTTAATAATACTATGTCTCTAATAGCTATCATTCCAGGAGATATTTTAGATTTTGGCGCAATTCAGGTTTTGAATACTTCAAATTCAAGTGTACAGATTTATAATTCAGGATCCGAGGATTTATTAATTTCAGATCTTTACATTGAGGGAACTAATTCTGACCAATTTAGAATTACAAATCTCCCAAGTAGTTTATTTAGTATTCCTGTTGGAAAGTCACAAGTGTTTAATATTGCTTTTGAACCTACATCAGCAGGGGAGAAATCTGCTATTCTAAAAGTAAATAGTAGTGCGCAGAATTTAGGACCGGTTGCAGAGATTAATATAATTGCAGTAGCAACTCAGGAACCGCTGAAAACAATAGATTTCTCACCAACATATATGTGGTATTTTGGTTCAGTAGCAGTAGATAGTTCAGTTCAAAAGTCATTCATAATTGAGAACACTAGTGACTCTGAAGTTGAAATTTCGAATATTTTAATTGATGGAGTAGATCAAAATCAATTTGCTATAATTAGTCCATCTTATCAGTCGTTTACAATACCAGTTGGAATTACTCAGGAGATTGTCATTGAATTTATTCCTACATCTGAGGGTATAAAAGAAGCTTCCCTATCCATTAGCAATAATACTGATAATGAAGGACCACTTAAAACAATTTCTTTAATTGGAGAAGGATCTCCCCCACAAACTAGTATACTCGGAATTAGTTCTGAAATATCATATAACTTTGGAAACGTAATGGTTAGCTCTATAATAGATCAACCTTTCATAATTAGTAATTATGGCTCCTTGAATTTGTCAATTACTGACCTAGCAATTTCAGGGCTTAATGCCGACCAATTTGAAATTGTTAGTCCGGAAAGAAAATACTTTGAAATATTGCCGGGAAGTGAACAGGAGGTCGTTATTCGATTTAGGCCAACATCTGAAGGAAGCAAATCTGGTTTATTATCAATAAGTAATAACTCAGTAAATGTAGGCCCGGTTAAAACAATTTCTTTAATTGGGATTGGGCTTCCCATACCACCACTAGTATCCACATCAAAAATAAGTTCAATAACAGAAACTTCGGCAACTGGCGGTGGAAATGTAACATCTGATGGAGGAGCAACTGTAACTGCTCGTGGTGTTTGTTGGAATACATCATCAACTCCAACAATATCAAATAGTAAGACAACAAACGGAACTGGTACAGGTACATTTACTTCAGCTATTACAGGTTTATCTTCAAATACTACATATTATGTAAGAGCTTATGCCGCTAATGGTGAAGGAACCAGTTATGGAAATCAGGAGACATTTACCACACTTCAATCGGGTACTGCACCAGCATTGGAATATTATAGTCATGAGATTGATGACGACTTGGTTACAAGTTCTGGCGATAGCGACGGACTTGCTGAACCTAGTGAATCTATTGAGATGCCACTAACATTGATCAACACTGGAACATCAGATGCGAATAATGTATCTGCAATATTATCAACTGCAGATCCTTATATTACCATTACGGATACTAGTGTGAATTTTGGAACTATTATAGCGGGATCTATAGATAGAGCAGCAGATTTCGATTTTATTGTGGCAAGTAATTGTCCAGAAAAAGACGTAACATTTACGCTTGAAATAAGTTCAGATGAGGGAAGTTG
>JAGLSB010000790.1 GCA_023135955.1 Bacteroidales bacterium
ATATAGAATTGGGTTAGAAACTAAAGTCAAGACCTACAGCAACAAACATATTGTCTTTATTATAAGTTTCAACTGCTTGTAATGTAGTTAAACCATCAGGCAATAAACGTTCCATTGATTTTGAAGCTGCAGTATACATTGTATAACCGAAACCAAGATTAAGCATCATCATATCATTAAGCTTATATCCTGCACCGAGGCCAATTGTATTTGAAGTAAGACTATAACTTAAATCACTTTGATAATCCTCATTAGCACCTGTTTTAGCCATTAAGAAACCAGTACTTACAACAAGTTTCTCATTAAGGGCATATTCTACACCAGCAGCTACTTCAAGAAAATTATTATCAATAACATCTTCGTTTGGTACTACAACACCGTCAATTTTCTTACCATAATCAGCGGTCTTATCAAAATAGTAATGAGTTCCGACACTAACACCTAACTTCTCTGAAACACCATAATCAACACCTAAAGAAAGCATTGCAGGCATATCACCACGAAATGTTGATCCGTCGTTAAACATATAAACAGCATCTCCAGTTGGAGTAAAAGCTAATAAAATATCTTTATCATCATTTACAACATTTGTAAATTCAAGTTCAGTAGCAAATTCATACTTTATACCAATATTAAGATTTTCTGAAGGAGAGATATTCACACCAACGATAGGTGTAATTCCAGTAGCCGTTTGCTCAACGTCAGCTTCTTTATCGTTTAATAAGGTTGAAGTTGCAGTATATTGCGCAATAGTTGCATCCAGGGTCGGTGTTGCAGTAGTCACGGCACCACTAATCGTATTAAGATCCATTGCTAAAGCGGTTGCTTCATCAACACCAATTCCTGCAAGCCCTGCGATAATTGCAGCTTTATTTGCTTCCTCAAACCCTGGCACGCCAGCAACTGCCTGATCAAGAGTAATTGCTCCACCTGTTGCAGTAATAACCGGGGCCAGACTTGTTGGAATACCTTTAATCTGTGTTACCTGAGCAGCTGCACCAGTAAAGAATGCATCAGCACGCATCCATGTGCCTCCTACAGGGCTAATCTCTACATCTCTTAAATATCCATTATAGGTGTTTTTTGCAGATACATAACGAACACCGGCAAAAACAGAGATCATGTCATTTATCTTATATGACACACCACCCTGATATCCGAAAAATGCAGAAGTTCCTTCAAAAGAAGCATCCAGCCTGTATTCTTCAACTCCCTGGCTGGCAAGTGCAGGCACCAATTCAGAGGGACCCATTTCAAAAGATGGAAGTCCGGAAGCGAAATCTGCACTACCACCTCCACCAATAATATTCACGCCAAAGGAGAAAGCAAGCTTGTCCATTTTATAAACAGCATAAACACTTGGAAAAGCAGGTGCAAAAACTTCACCTGTAAATACATCATTATTTAATAAATCATAGTCATTCGTAATCTCCCTATTCTGAATGATAGTCTGATTTGACAATGACAAATGAAATCCATTTTCTAATTTCATCAATCCAGCAGGATTAAAATAAGCAGCATCAATAGAAGTTGAAGCATCTCTTGCAGGTAAACGAACCCAGGTTGCACTCTGATTAGTGTTGGTAACAAGACCACCTGCGAACATAGTAGCAGTTAGCATAATAGCAACTGCCAAAGTCAGTAATTTTTTCATAATTTAAGTTTAGTTAGTTTTAACTTTTTAATACAATAATTCAAAAATTTCGTATTTTATTAAGAGAAAAAATATTTAATTCAACCATACGAATATAAACTGATTCATTAGACTTCCAAAAATATTTTTCGAACATAATTTTCTGTTAGTCCGATAACAAATACCCATATACACCCTATCATATTGTTTATCTGATACTTATATCAATATTTAAAAGTCTCTATTAACAAGTTTCTTCGAATATTTTTTTTTCAACTTGATTGTTGTTAAAAAAGGGTAATATTTGTGCTGGTGTTATTAATTGTGGAGATTGGGAATGGTTG
>JAGLSB010000791.1 GCA_023135955.1 Bacteroidales bacterium
AGCACCCAGCACCCAGCACCCAGTAACCCTTTAGAAAAACACCACACAAGTTGGTTTAACAACATTCAAAACCTTCCCTGTAGAGCTCAATAATCCGTTTTTCGCAACTTTTAATAAAATAATCTCACCTGTTCTTTGATTTCCGGCAACAAGAAACTTACCAGAAGGATCTAAATTAAAATCGCGCACTATTCCTAAACCTTCAGTAAAAACCTGAACTTTACTTAATTTACCATCTTCTTTTATTTTGAAGACAGAAATACTGTTTTCACCCCTGTTTGAGCAATAGAGATATTTGCCATTTGGATGAATATGAATAGCTGCAGAAGTATTTTCGCCCTTAAAATTATCATCAATGGTTTTGTGTTGATCTATTATAGTCAACTTACCGTTTGAGGAATCATATAAACAGGATACAACTTCATAATTCAATTCATTTAAAACAAATACAAACTGCTTGTTTTTGTGAAAAGCCATATGTCTTGGTCCCGATCCCGGAGAGAGTTGTAAATATTCCTGAGCCTTATTCGGAATTAAATACCCATCTTTATTTAGTGAATATATCATTACTTTGTCAGTTCCAAGATCAGTGGCATAAACATAGTTACCGTCTATCGATGTGTTAATATAATGAGCGTGTGGCCCTTCTTGCCTTGATAGATCAGGTCCTGAACCTTCATGTTGAATTATTGATGTCGCTTCACCAATTTTTCCATCATTATTAATATGATATGCAGAGATTCCTCCACTACTATAGTTGGCAGTAAATAATAAATCATTAGTTGGGTTCAGGGAGATATGACATGGATTGCTGCCAAAACTTGATTGTGAATTCAAATATGTTAAATCCCATGTGTTTTTCTCAATTTTAAAGGCGTTTAGGATATTATGCTTACTATTTCCTTCAAATTTCTCACCACTTACAGCATATAAAAAATTCCTGTCATTTGAGATTGCAATATAGCCAGGACGAACTCCGCCTGGAATTTTCTTGATTATCTGCATATCAGAATTTACCTCATCTATTTCGCAAACAACTATAGAATTAATTTCTTCTGAATTATTTGTTCCGGTAAAGAAGATTGTCTTTTGAGCTGACATAGTTTTAAAAGCTAGCAAAATGAATAAACTTAAAATTAAGGACTTCATAACATTATTCAATTTTAATATGGATATTTAGATCAAAAATAAGCAGAAATATAAAAGTGAAGGTATAAATATTTATTCTTTTCTATATTTGATTGTATTAATATATAGGTACGAAACTAATCAGTAATTCAAATTATGAAACAACTAAACTTTGACATGAAAAAGAATACCATCGTATCAATTTCAT
>JAGLSB010000792.1 GCA_023135955.1 Bacteroidales bacterium
ATTCTACAAAAACCGGGTTCGAATAAAACCATAGATCGTAAAATGCTTTTGAAGGAGAATTTTCACCAGCAAAGTCTGGTAAAGGATTTCCTGCTTCGTCTAACTCTTCAGGTGTATTCAAAGGAAGATTTGTCCCTCGAATCCGAAAATACATATTCCCTTCAACCTCTGCCTGGAATGTAATTTTTTTCCATCCATTCCCCATTTCTTCCCATTTCTGACTTTCCAGTCCATTTGAGTCTTTTTGTTTTCCATTAGCGTCAAATCTGGCAATAACTCTGGTAGTCGATACATTATCCTTATTATAATCCGGGCTTTCTGGTGAAACTAATCCTGAAACTTGTCCTGCAATCAAATCAATATGATCTAAAACCGGATTTTTATAATCGCTGTATGTATTGAAGTTTGAAACATCCGGATCAAAAACTTTTATTTCAATTATTACATCATTTTTATTTGTCTTTACTGTTTGACCCATCATAGCTTTTTCAACAGTAAAATTCAAAGCTGTAATTAAATCACCTGAAACGATAAAAGTGTTTCCAGAGCGCATTCCATCGATCAATGCCTGTGGATCATTTTTTTCTGAAACATAGGTATATGTTTTCTGATATTCTCCCGGATAAAAATCTATATCTCTATGGTAATCGGAACTTGCAGATATCCACCAATTCCTTCCTTCACTCAAAAGAGCATCCCATAAACCCCCGATTTGTGCCATAAATATCCCGGCTCCACCAAATGTAGCACCACTCTTATTGTTAATTTCAACGACACCACAAGCTTCCTCAATATCATATCCTCCCCGGTCACTCTCTTTCTGATGTCCCGGCATCCCATCAAATCCAAAACAAACATCAGGGGCAATATTGTTAAAATCCCGGAAATCAGCTATTGTATATTTTGCTGCTTTGTCAGGATGACTGGGAATTACGTATGACTCAGCAGGATAATTAGCCTGCAACCAGGCCATTGCCTCTCTGGCTTTTTCTTTTCCTGCCAGGGTACTTTTCTCCCATCCATATGCTAATCCTCCGGTAGTGTCTAAATCGCTTTGGTCGAACATATATTCAAACTGGGCCAATGGATCACAATTTGGGTTTTTGTCATCAAACTGATTCGCGATTATTGTAACATTTGCATGTTGATGTCCCGGGACATTCCATTCAAATGCCTGGAGAATCAAATTGTCGGGAAAAACTTTTTGCCAAATCAAAACATCATGAAAGTTATAATATTTCAGAGATTGCCAGCGCCACATAAAGCCATCTTTCCCGGGATCGCCAAGCAATTCAATTCCAGCACCATTCCATGTAACCTCTGATCCAAAATCAATTCCCGAAGCTTTACCCCACAGCTCTCGCGTACCTCCATGATCGCTATTTGCCCACCAGTCTAGCCCATATTTAAATGAAGCCTCCATAACATGTCCAAAACTATATTCACCACCTGAATAAGTAGTGTGCTGATGAAAATCTCCAGCAATATATTCTCCGATTTGTGTTTCGGCAGATTGATTACAGGATGTCAAATTAACACCTGAAAAAATTACGATTATTAATGCCCATCTAAAAATTAAGAGGTTTTTTTTCATTTTGTTT